>JAFSOM010000098.1 GCA_017447005.1 Oscillibacter sp. | reverse complement strand
GTCGTCCGGGTACTGCTCGTTCTTTCGACCGGAAAGAAGTACCGCGCCTTACGCGCTTTGAGTAAAGCCTGCGCCTTTGAGACCGGAATCAAGCCGCGCTATGAGTACAAAGTCAGCCTTACGTCGCGCAAGCAGTTGGAGCGTTACGACTTCGACCGCTATTTTCTGGAGGAGTACGGGCGCAACGCGAAACTCAGCGCGGTTGTGACCAGCGCGGCGAACAATGAGAAGAAGTACCGCAAGTACAAGGCCGACGCCGAGGCCTTGTTAGGCGTCAAGAGCGGGGACGCCGCGAAAGTACGCCTTTTCGATTCGCTGGAAGTGAAGCTGTGCAAACGGCGGCTGTTAAAGCCCCCCGTGTCGCCGATGTTCCACTGTACCGCGGAGTATATCAGCCCCAAAGGACAGAATCACGCGTCGAAAACCGCCGACTATACGCTCAAACAACTCAAAGCGATTGCCGAACAACATCAGAAGAACGTCGACTTTGAGGCCTCCAAGGCGTACCAGCGCAAACTCATGACGGATTCCCTGCGGTATGACGTGATGAAGCGCGACAATTTCCGTTGCGTGCTGTGCGGACGTTCCGCGCAGGAGGGCGTAAAACTGCACGTTGACCACATTTTACCTGTCGCAAAGGGCGGCAAGACCGTGCCGGAGAATCTGCGGACGCTTTGCGACCAGTGCAATTTGGGCAAGTCCGATAAGTACGACCCCAAAGGCGCAAATTAACTTTTGCTCCTTTTGCGGCTTTTGCTCGGCGGCTTTGTCCTGTCTTACTGGCGGGTGGATTGAAATATGATTTTGTATCGCATAGAATCTGTCATTAGCGTGTCCCGTCCTGTTAGGGCGGGTGGGTTAAAAGGAAAAACGTCACTGCTGTCGCCTAAGCCGCAAAATGAATCATCATCACAAACAAAGGAGAATCACTATGGAACGAACCGACAAAGCGTGTCAGTACCACATGAACGGCTGTAACTGCTGTCAGAGTGTGTTAGCGGCGTTCTCGGACGTGACCGGGCTGGACGAGGCGGAGAGTATGCGTATCGGCGGGGGCTTCGGAACCGGCGCCGGGACGGGCGAGTTATGCGGCGCGATTACCGGGGCCGTCATGGTTCTCGGGATGGCCGTACCCGTCGCGCCGGATAACCCCGCCGCCGGAAAGCGCGAGGCCGTCGCGCTGTCGAAAGAGTTTCAGGCGCGTTTCAAGGAGAAATTCGGGGCGTTACGCTGTCAGGAGCTTTTACCGTTACGTTACGAACCCGACGACGCTACCCCCGCCGCGAAACGTCTCGGCCTCACGGCGCAACAGCATTGCCGTATCATGATTGTGACGGCGGCGGAACTTACGGAGGCTATGCTCAAAGAGCGCGGCCTGATGTGAAAACTGCGGCGCAAAAGTAGCAAAAGGAGCAAAAGCCGCAAGGAGGCGATTCTATGGCGTTCGTAAACCTGCACTTGCACACGGAATACAGTCTGCTAGACGGCTTCTGCCGGATTGCGAAGTTACCGGAACGGTTAAAGGAACTCGGGCAAACCGCATGCGCGATAACTGACCACGGCGCGATGTACGGCGTCATAGACTTCTATCGCGCCTGTAAGGACGCCGACATCAAGCCCATTATCGGCTGTGAGGTCTACGTAACGCCTCGGGGCCGGACGCGCTTTGACCGCGTGCGCGAACTCGACGCCGAAAGCCGTCATTTAGTCCTGCTGTGCGAGAATGAGGAGGGCTACCGGAATCTGTGCTATCTGGTATCTATGGCGTGGACGGAGGGCCACTATTTCCGGCCCCGCGTGGACATGGAGCTTTTACGCGAGCGTCACGGCGGGCTGATTGCGCTGTCGGCGTGTCTGGCGGGCGAACTGGCGCGGCTGTTACAGGCCGGAGACTACGAGAACGCCAAAAATCACGCGCTGGAAATGCAAGACATATTCGGCCCCGACCGCTACTATATGGAACTCCAAGACCACGGAATCCCGGAACAGGCGGAAGTCAACCGGGGCATTCTGCGCATTCATCAGGAAACCGGGATTCCGATGGTTTGTACCAACGACGCGCATTACTTACGCCCGGAGGACGCCGAAGCGCATGACATCCTGTTATGTATCCAGACGGGAAAGACGCTGGACGACCCCGGGCGTATGCGGTACGAGCCGCGGCGTTTTTACGTGCGCAGTGAAGAGGAAATGGCGTCGCTGTTCTCGGCCTATGAGGGCGCGCTAGAGAATACGGTCAAGATAGCGGATATGTGCAACGTGGAGTTTACGTTCGGGAAGTATCACCTGCCCGAATACCAGTTGCCGCCCGGTTACGACAGTTTCTCCTACCTGAAAGCGCTGTGCGACAAGGGCTACCGGGAGCGTTACGGCGACGACGAACGCAACCGGGCGCAGTTGGAGTACGAACAGAACATGATAGAGCGCATGGGCTTCACCGACTACTTTCTGATAGTCTCGGACTTCGTGCGCTACGCAAGAAGCGTAAAGATTCCGGTAGGGCCGGGACGCGGTTCCGCCGCCGGTTCGATGGTCTCCTACTGCCTCGGCATTACCGACATTGACCCGGTCAAGTACGGCCTCTACTTTGAGCGTTTCCTTAACCCGGAACGCGTCAGTATGCCCGATATTGACATGGACTTTGGCGACACGCGGCGCGGGGAAGTCGTGGAGTACGTGCGGCGCAAGTACGGCGAAAGCCGCGTCGCGCAAATCGTGACGTTCGGCACGATGGCGGCGCGGGCGGTTATCCGCGACGTGGCCCGCGTGATGAAGGTACCCTACGCGGAGGCGGACTTCCTTGCAAAGCAAGTCCCGTCGGGGCCGCATGTCACGCTGGACGACGCCTTGAAGCTCTCAAAGCCGCTGGCCGACCTC
>JAFSOM010000097.1 GCA_017447005.1 Oscillibacter sp. | reverse complement strand
TTCGACACGGCTACTTACCGTATGCCGCTGGGCGTCGTGGCGGGAATCGCGCCGTTCAACTTCCCCGCCATGATTCCGTGGGGCTGGATGGTTCCGCTCGCTATCGCCACCGGCAACACCGTCGTGTTAAAGGCCTCTTCCTTTACGCCGCTCACCGCTATGCGCATTATGGATTTGTTCTATACGGAGGGCGGATTCCCGAAAGGCGTTGTGAATCTCGTCACCTGTGAACGGGAAGAGGCGGAACAACTCCTCATCGACCCCCGCGTAAAGGCTGTGACGTTTGTCGGCACAACCGCCGTCGGCAAACATATCTACTCTATCGCCGCCGCGCATGGCAAGCGCGTACAGGCGCAGTGCGAGGCGAAAAACCACGCCCTTCTGCTGGAGGACTGCGACCTTGAAAGCGCGACCAACGCGATTATCAATTCCACTTACGGCTGCGCGGGTATGCGCTGTATGGCTTTGCCCGTCGTCGTGGCGCAAGAGAGCATTGCCGACAAGTTTGTAGCGTTGCTCAAACAAAAGGCGCTGGCAATGAAAGTCGGCTGTTCCTACGACCCGGAAACCAAACTCGGCCCCGTCGTCAACGAGAAACACCGTCAATCTATCTGCAACTGGATTCAAAAGGGCATTGACGAGGGCGCGGAAGTCGTGCTCGACGGGCGGAATATCGTCGTACCGGGCTTTGAGGGCGGGCACTTCGTCGGCCCGACGATTCTTGACCATGTGACGCCGGAAATGAGCGTGGGCAACCGTGAGATTTTCGGGCCGGTGACGCTTGTCAAGCGCGTCAAGAACTTTGAAGAGGGAATTACCCTTATGAACGCGAACCCCTTCGCCAACGGTTCCGTGATTTTCACGCAGAGCGGCTATTACGCCCGCGAGTTTGAGTTCCGTACCGACGGCGGCATGGTAGGCATTAACGTCGGCATTCCCGTGCCCAGCGCGTATTTCCCGTTCTCCGGCAACAAGGATTCCTTCTTCGGCGACCAGCACGTACTCGGCTTGGACGGCGTGCGCTTCTACACCCGCGCCAAAACCGTCACGAAACACTGGTACGACGAGGCCTCCGCGAAACGCGCCGTGGACACGTGGGAAGGCACGGTTGAGCGCGCCTGATTTCACGTCCCGCGAAACGCGCCGTGGAATCCGTTGGAAAGCGCCTGATTCCGTTTCCTGCAATCGCCGTTTTTTATGACGGTATCTCCGCTCTCCGCATGATACGCGGGGGGCGGACTTGTTTCCAGTCAACGTTCTTACAGTTGAAAAGAGGAAAACGCATGAATATTTTCTTAGTTCTGACGGGCGGAACGATTTGCACGAGCGTGCGCGACGGCTTGCGCTCTCTTGACACCGACGCCGCCTCACTGCGTCTGGTGGAGACGTTCCGCAAGTCCGATTCGCCTTTCGCGGCTTCGGCGCGGTTTACGGTCGGCGAACGCTTCCACACGTTGAGCGAAAACATGACGGTTTCCGTCTGGAATCGCATGGTCGATTATCTGCGGCGCGTGGACTTCTCCGCGTTCGACGGCGTCATCGTCGCCCACGGCACGGATACGCTCGCTTATACCGCGTCTATGTTCGCGTTACTGCTGGCGGGTTGCGGCGTCCCGGTCGTATTCGTATCGAGTAACGCGCCCTTAGAACACGGCGACGCCCGCGCCAACGGTCACGCGAATTTCCGCGCCGCCGCGGAGTGTATCGGCTACGGCATCGCCCCGGGCGTGTACGTAACGTATCGCAATATCACCGACCGCCGGATGTGGTTACATTACGCCTGTCGCCTGAAGCAATGCGGCGATTATTCGGAGGATTTTCACAGCGTCGGCGCGCTGGACATTACGGAACTTTCGCCCGTAACGCTTTCCGCGTTTCCGGCGACCGCCGCGCCCGATACGCCCTTACTGCGCCTCTTGGACGCGCCTTTGTCCGACTGCGTCCTGCATATCCGTCCTTACGTCGGTATCCGCTACGACGCCTATCGCGTGGAGAGCTTCCGCGCCGTCCTGCACGGAACGTATCATTCCGGCACGGCCTGCGCGAATGATACCCCCGACGCATACGGCCCCGGTTCGGTTCGTTACCTGCTGGACCGTTGCGCCGACGCCGGGACGGACTTGTATTTGTCCCCGGCGTGGAATCAGGGCGAGTTGTACGATACCGTGCCCGTTATCCTCAACCATACCCGCAACGGGCGGCGCGTCATTCCCCTGCGCGGCATGAGCGCCGAAACCGCGTACTGTAAACTGCTCCTTTATTACTCCTGCGCCGCCGTCCGGGAACGGATTCCCGATTTTCTCACTTGCGATTTCTGCGGGGAAATGATAGAATAGCCCTATCACAACTTACGGGAGAAACCGCCATGAAAAAAATAATGCTGGTATTCGGCACCCGCCCGGAAGCTATCAAGATGTGTCCGCTGGTAAACGAACTCAAAACGCGTCCCGGACTGCAAACCGTCCTCTGCGTGACCGGACAGCACCGCCGCATGTTAGACCAAGCTCTGGACGCGTTCGGCGTCACGCCGGATTATGATTTGTCCATCATGAAAGACCGTCAGACCCTGTTCGACATTACAATCAACATTCTGGAACGTATCCGTGCCGTACTGGAGGAAGTCCGGCCCGATACGGTTCTTGTCCACGGCGACACTTCCACGACGTTCGTCACGGCGCTGGCCTGTTTCTACCTGCAAATCCCCGTGGGACATGTGGAGGCCGGGCTTCGTACCTATAATATCGACAGCCCCTACCCGGAGGAGTTCAACCGCGAGGCGGTGTCGATTATCAGCCGCTACAACTTCGCGCCTACGAATATGAGCCGCGAAAACCTCTTACGGGAGGGCAAACGCCCGGAGACGATTTTCGTCACGGGCAATACGGCGATTGACGCGCTCAAAACGACCGTCCGCGCCGATTACCGTCACCCGGAACTGGACTGGGCCGCCGACAGCCGTCTGATACTCATTACCGCCCACCGGCGCGAAAATCTCGGTCAGCCCATGCGGAATATGTTCCGGGCGATACGGCGCGTCATGGACGAACATCCCGACACGAAAGCCATTTATCCTATCCATATGAATCCCGTGGTACGGGAGGCGGCGCGGGACGAACTGGGCGACGATGACCGTATCCGGCTTATCGAACCGCTGGACGTGCTCGACTTCCATAATTTCATGAGCCGCAGTTACCTGATTTTGACGGATTCGGGCGGCATACAGGAGGAGGCGCCGAGTCTGGGCAAGCCGGTCTTGGTCATGCGCGACACCACCGAACGCCCGGAAGGAATCGAGGCCGGGACTTTGCGGTTAGTGGGCACGGAGGAGGCGACGATTTACCGCGAGTTTACGCGTCTGTTGGAGGATAAGAGCGCCTATGAGACGATGTCGCGGGCGTCGAACCCCTACGGCGACGGCCACGCCTCGGAACGTATCGCCGATATTTTGCAGTACGGCAAAACGGAACGATAACGGCGACAAGAAACCCGTTTTCCGGGACTTTCCCCGGGAAACGGGCTTTCCTTGCAGAGTTTTCGCGGAAAACGCATACATTTTCAAAGATTGAGCTAACAAGTTTGGCCTTCCCCCGGTAACGGGGGAAGGTGGCGCGCAGCGCCGGATGAGGGCAAGTTTTCGCCGCGCTAACGATAACCTTACGCATACTCACAGCATGAACTTTTCGATAATCTCCGCGACGCCGTCGTGATTGTTATCGCGTTGCGTGATATAATCGGCGACGGCTTTTGCGTCGGGTATCGCGTTCGCCATTGCCACGCCAACCCCGGCGGCGCGTAACATGTCCACGTCGTTCGCCTCGTCGCCCGCCGCTATCGAACGTTCCAGCGGGATTCCTAATATCTCGCACAGGCTTGTAATGCCGCGCCCCTTGTTCATCCCCGCCGACATGATTTCCAGAAAGTAGCGTTCGGAGAAATAACTGTCCAAGCGTCCGCGCATTTCCGTACAAATCCACTGCCGGAAAGCCTCGGTTTTCTCCTGACCGCCGAAGTCAATCGACATGGCCTTGACGGGCATTTCCGTCAAATCCTTACGCACGTCCTGAATCACGCGGAAATTAAAATTTAATCTCGCGCAGTAACGCCGGGCGATTTCGGGGTCACAGCGCGGCTCTATGACAACGTCCTCATGGTCATACGTGTGGATATAGACGCCGCGGCGCCGGGCCTCGTCGAATACGGCGTACAAATCCGCGGGGGCCAGCGTCTGACGGAATATCTGTTCGCGTTTGGTGAAATCGTAAATGACGGCGCCGTTGTAGGCGATAGCGTAACAGCCGGGACCGTCGAGACCGAACCGCGCCGCCTGCGCCTGTACGCTCTTCAACGGACGCCCCGACGCTATCACGGCGTGATGTCCGGCGGCAATCGCCTGTTCAAGCGCGGCGCGGTTGCCGTCGGTCAGCTCTTTTTTGTCGTTTAACAGGGTGCCGTCCAAATCGAGAAACAAAATTTTGCTTTCCATGGGGAATTTCCTCCTGTCAGGCTTGCAAATCGGGGCCGGATAGCCGTATAATAGGCGACGGCGTTACGCTTTGGCGCGGGGAATCGTCAGTTTCATATGACAGCAGAGGTCGTCTAGGTCGCGGTCGGTAGCGGCGGGAATGCGCAAACGTCCGCCGCAGTCGGGGCAAATCAAGTCCACGGCGGAACGGCGTACCCGCATTTTCCACTGCCGACACCCGCACTGACAGGTAATGCCGTCCGGACGCGAGGCGATGTCTTTCAGTTCCGACAGAATCTCATACATGATGACGTTGTCGACAAACGCGTTTTCGCCGCCGTCCTGACGCTCTTTCTCCGCGAGTATGGATAACTCTTTCATCTTCTGTTCGACCGTCCCGGCGGGGCCGATAAAGCAACTGAACTGTCCGGTTTTGGCGCACGCCAACGCCGTCGCGCCGCGTAACATGCGCTCGGGCGGACATACCGCCGTATGCGTGCCGCCGCATAGTCCGCAGGGCACGGTAATATGATAACGGACGCCGTCGTAACGCGTGCGCAGTACGGCGCCGCCGCAGTCGCATTCAATCGCGGCGTCGGACGCGGCGAGGGTGAACGGGTCGCGGCTTGCGATAACGGCTTTGCCGCATTCGGGGCACAGGTAGCCGAAAGTACGGGATTCCTCAGTCATGCGCGGCGCTCCTTCCGCTTGGATTTCATGACGGAATTATAGCGCTTTTCGGCGCGTTTGTACAGAGGGGATTTTTTCAGGACATATCCGAAACGGAGGGCGCAAATCATGATAAAACTAATCGCAACCGACATGGACGGCACATTATTGAACAGTCGAAAGGAATTGCCCGCCGATTTTGAGGCGTGGGTTATATCCCATCCCGGTATCAAGACCGCTATCGCAAGCGGGCGGCAGTACTACACGCTCTACGACAACTTCGGCCCCGTGCGGGACAGCCTGCTGTATATCGCGGAAAACGGCGCGTTAGTCTTTGAGCGCGGGGAAGTCCTGTACCGTAACGTCATGACGGCGTCGGACGCGCTGGAATGTCTGCGTACGGCGGCGGCTATGCCCGGCGTCAGTCCGATTTTATGCGGCGTCCGTTCGGCGTGGATGATTCACGCGCCGGAGAACGTCGAACGCGAAGCGCGGATGTACTATCACCGTCTGCGATTCCCGGAGGCGCTGGAAACGGCGCTTGAAGAGGATGAAATTGTCAAAATCGCGCTCTACATTGAGGGATTCCGCGCCGCCGAGACGGTTTCCGCGTTCCGGACGCTGGAGCCGCGTTTACAGCCCGTCGTATCCGGCCCCGACTGGATTGACATTGCCAACGCGTCGGTGAGCAAGGGCGCGGCGTTGCGGAGCATTCAGGCGCGTTACGGAATCGCCCCGGAAGAATGTATGGGTTTCGGGGACTATATGAACGATTACGCGCTCTTACAGGCCTGCGGGGAGAGTTACGCAATGGCGAACGCCTGCGCGGAAATCCGGGCGTCGGCGAAACATGTCACGGCGTCCAACGACGACGACGGCGTCATGAAAATTCTGCGGACGCTGTGACGCGCAACGGATAACGGGAGCGGTAACGGGAGGCGGGCAGAGTGGTAACGGGACGTTTCGCGCCGTCGCCGAGCGGACGGATTCACATAGGGAACATATTCAGCAGTCTGTTGGCATGGTTGAGCGTACGCAAACAGGGCGGGCGTATCGTCCTACGCGTCGAGGACTTGGACACGGCCCGCTGTACGGACGCCTACGCCCGACAGTTACAGGACGATTTATTATGGCTAGGCCTGACATGGGACGAAGGGCCGCTCGTCGGGGGCGACCATGGGCCGTATGAGCAGAGTAAACGCGCCGCGCTTTACAAGTCCGCGCTGGAGACGTTACGGGCGCGGGGCTTGACGTATCCGTGTTTCTGTACCCGCGCCGAACTCCGGGCGGCGTCGGCCCCGCACCGTTCCGACGGGCAAACGGTTTACCCGGGGACGTGTCGCAATCTGACGGCGGCGCAAGTCGCGGAACGCGCCCGGACGCGTCCGCCGGGGTATCGGTTGCGCGTACCGGACGAGGAAATCATCGTGCAAGACGGGCATATGGGCGCCTACCGCGAAAATCTTGCGCGGGACTGCGGCGACTTTCTCTTGTGCCGTTCCGACGGCTTATTCGCTTACCAGTTGGCGGTTGTCGTGGACGACGCCGCTATGCAGATAACGGAAGTCGTGCGCGGGTCGGATTTGCTCTCGTCGGCGCCGCGCCAACTGTATTTGTATCGTCTGTTAGGCCTCGCGCCGCCGATATTTTATCATGTCCCGCTGTTATTGGCGTCGGACGGACGGCGGTTGAGTAAGCGCGACCGCGATTTAAACCTTACAGTCTTGCGGAAAACGTACCCCCCGGAAGCGATTCTCGGAAAGCTGGCGTATCTGGCGGGGATTCATCCCACGACGGAGCCGGTACGGGCGGCGGATTTGGTTCCGGCGTTCGACTGGGCCGCCGTGCCCACGCGGGATATTATCGTGCCGGAGGATTTGTTTTAATTTACGGATACCCCCTAAATCCTAATGTTATTCACTTTACGGCTACCCCCTAAATCCCCCCTTTCAGGGGGGACTTACCGGAACTTGAAAGCGTATTCAAGTTTTGTTCCCCCGCCCCGGAAAGGGGAGGGGGACAGGGGGAGGGGTTTTGCGACACTTTCAATGAAAGATTCGGCGGGAGGAATGACGCATGAATATTATTATCGTAGGCGCGGGGAAAGTGGGCCTGACGCTCACGCGCCAACTCATCACGGAACACCGTATCACGGTTGTCGACCAGAACGCGCAACTGATAGACAATATCGTGAATATTTACGACGTTCTGGCGGTCTGCGGCAACGGCGCAAGCTATGAGGTGCAACGGGAGGCCGAAGCCGAAAAGGCTGATTTGCTTATCGCCACGACGACAAACGATGAAATCAATATTCTTGCCTGTCTGGTGGCAAAAAAATTAGGCGTCCGGCATACGATAGCGCGGATACGCAACCCCGAATACGAAAAGCAGTTGCGTTTCATGCGCGGGGAATTAGGCTTATCCATGGCGATTAACCCGGAGAAAGTGGCGGCGCGGGAAATCGCCCGGATTTTACGCTTCCCCGCCGCGATGAAAATAGAATCGTTCTCGAAAGGCCGCCTAGAGCTGGTGGAATACCGTCTCCCGGAGGATTCCGCGCTTGACGGTTTGAGCTTACTGGACATCTACAAGAGTACGCGTATCCGGGTTTTGGTCTGCGCGGTGGCGCGTAAGGACGAAACGATTATTCCGTCGGGCGATTTTGTGCTACAGGCCGGAGATAAAATCTACCTGACATCCGCGCCCGACCAGTTGGCGAAATTCTTTCAGCATTTGGGCGTATTCCGCAAAAAGGCCTCGTCGGTGATGATTGTCGGGGCCAGTAAGATGTGCTACTATCTCGCCGAAGAGCTGTTGCGCATGGGCATGAGCGTCAAAATCATCGACCAGAGCGAAGCGCAGTGCGTACAAATCAGCGAACGACTCCCGAAGGCGCTGGTTATCGTCGGCGACGGCACGGACACGGAATTGTTACGGGAGGAAGGCCTGATGGAAACCGACGCCTTTGTAGGCATTACGGGCGTGGACGAGGCGAATATCCTGATGTGCATGAGCGCGGCGCGGCAGAGCGGCGGAAACTGTAAGGTTATCGCCAAAATCAACCGCCGTTCGCTGGTCGAACTGGTGTCGAACGAGAGCAGTATCGGGAGTATCATTTCCGCGCAGAGCGTGACGGCGGAACTGATTGTACAGTATATCCGGGCCATGGAGAGCGCGTCGGGCATGACGATTAAAACGCTTCATCACTTGGTGGACGGGGCGGTAGAGGCGCTGGAGTTCAGCGTACCGCCGGACGCGTCCGTTATCGGGATTCCGTTGAAGGATTTGAAGATGAAAAGCGGTATCCTGTTAGCGGGAATCGTGCGGGCCAACGGACAAATCGTGATACCGTCGGGCGGCGACGCGATTCAGTCCGGCGACGACGTGATTGTCGTGACCAGCGGACTGCATTTGCAAGAGATTCAGGATATACTCAAATAAGCGCGGCTTCTGTCGCCGTGCGCCTTATGGGGACTGTTTATGAACTATCGTATGATTGCCTGCGTCATGGGACGCATTCTGCTGACGGAAGCGGCGTTGATGTCGTTGCCGCTCCTGACGGCGCTGAGCTACCGGGAAAGCCCGTGGCCGTTCCTGTTGACTATGCTGTTACTGACGCTCATCGGCGCGCCGTTAGGCTGGCGTACTCCTAAAGATACCGCCCTGTACGCCCGCGACGGGTTCGCGGTCGTGGCGGCGGCGTGGGTGTTAATGTCGGCGTTCGGCGCAATGCCGTTTGTGATTTCCGGCGACATTCCACGCTTTGTCGACGCCTTTTTCGAGACCGTTTCCGGCTTTACCACTACCGGAGCGTCTATTCTGACAGAAATCGAACCGTTGCACAGGGGCATTCTGTTCTGGCGGAGCTTTACGCACTGGGTCGGCGGTATGGGCGTGCTGGTGTTCGTCATGGCGATACTGCCCATGTCGGACGGGCACGGTATGCACCTCATGCGGGCGGAAGTGCCGGGGCCGTCGGTGGGGAAACTCGTCAGCCGGATGAGCGAAAGCGCGAAGATTCTCTATGAGATTTATACCGTCCTGACCGTACTGGAAATTATTATTTTGCTTCTCGGCGGTATGCCGTTCTTTGATTCCTGCGTCCACGCGTTCGGGAGCGCCGGAACGGGCGGATTCAGTAACCGGAATCTGAGCGTGGGCGCCTATCAAAACCCGTTCTTTGATATTGTTATCGGAACGTTCATGCTGTTGTTCAGTATCAACTTTAACCTTTATTATTATCTGCTGATACGGCGTTTCGCGGAAGTCGTGAAGTCGGAGACGCTCTGGACGTTTATCGGCATTGTGGCGGCGTCGGTACTGGCAATCGCCGCGAACATTACCGCGATGTACGGCTCGTTCTTCACCTCCCTGCGTCACGCCTACTTTCAAGTCGCGTCGATAATCTCCACGTCCGGCTTTTCCACGGTGGACTTTGACCAGTGGCCCGCGTTTTCCCGCGCTATTTTAACCGTGCTGATGTTTATCGGGGCCTGCGCGGGTTCCACGGGCGGCGGTATCAAAGTGGACCGCCTGATAATCCTTGTGAAAGCGTCCATCCGCGACATGAAAAAGATGTTGCACCCGAACGCGGTCGCCTCCGTGCGCTTTGAGGGAAAACCGTTGCCGGAACGCAATATTCAGGGCGTCCATACGTTTATCGCGGTGTACCTGATGATTTTCGTTGTCTCCTATCTGCTGTTGTCGCTGGAAGGCTTCGATTTAATCTCCACGTTTACGGCGTTGAGCGCGTGTATCAACAATATCGGGCCGGGCCTCGGGATGGTCGGGCCGACGGGGAATTTTTCGGCGTTCTCTCCGGCGTCGAAACTGCTCCTGTCGTTCGATATGCTCGTCGGACGGCTGGAAGTTTTCCCGATGTTACTGTTGTTCGCGCCGTCGATATGGAGTCGCCGCCGCCTGATTCGCCGCAACCGCTTCTAAATTCGCCGGAATTATTTCCAGTTTTCCGGCATTCGTCATAAAAGACAGTTTTTCGTGTGATACTTTCTATTTTCTGTGCAATTCGCTGATTATGCGCGGTTGACTTTCCGGGGGGAAAACGATAAAATAGTGACAGTTATAAGACCCGTTTCCCCGAAAATATTGCCAAATGTCGGGAAATCGTCGGATGAACCGCTTCACGCGGGGTTTCAGCCGTCCGCGACGGGGAATCACTACGAAAGACCATGTGCGGGAGGCGTTGGTATGCCCAAAAAAATTATCATCGCGGTTGTGGCGGTTGTTCTGGTTGCGGGAATCGGCGTGGGGGCGTTTCTCTTCTTGCGCGGACGCGGTTCCCCGGTCTTTGAGGATGTCCCCAAGGATTACTTTTACTATAAGCCCATCGAGTGGGCGCAGAAAAACGGAATCATCACCGGGAACGAGGGCTACTTCTACCCCGACGACGCCTGCACACGCGGGCAAGCCATGACGTTTTTATGGCGCGCTTCCGGCTCTCCGGAACCGTCCCCCACGTTTCTGAACCCCTTCCCGGACGTGCCTTCGGATATGTACTATCACGACGCGGTACTGTGGGCGGCGGAACGCCGTATCACACGCGGCACCGACGAGGGCGGCTTCTGGCCCGACGGCCCCATCACCCGCGGACAGGCGATTGTGTTTCTCTATCGCGCAGTCGGTTCGCCCGAAGTCGACGACGAGGCGGAACTCCCGTTCTGGGACGTGACCGCCAACGATTACTATGAAACGGCGGTACGCTGGGCGGTTGAGGAAAAAATTACCAACGGTTTAGCCGATAACGTCTTTCTGGCCCATGACCCTTGCACAAGGGCGCAGATGATTGCGTTCCTCTACCGCTGTTTCAAATAACGGGCTGTTTTCCCATAGGAGAAAGCGGATACAGAAAAGCGCTTCCGCTGAACAAGGCGGGGACGCTTTTTGTATAAATTTGTCAGGAAGGATGTAAGATGATGAAAAAGAAGTTCCTTTGCGCTCTGCTTGCGTTGTCCATGCTGTTCGTGCTGGCGGCCTGTAACGGCGCGCCCGCCGAAACTCCCGGCAACAACGCGCAGACCGAAACCAATGACGGCGCCGACACGGAAACCAATCCCGGCGCCCAAACCCCGCCCGACGACGGACAGTCCGAGGACGAACAGGCCGGATTGAGCGGCGAAACCGACAGCGAAAACGAGGATAACGTCAGTCAGGCGACGGGCAATCCGACCAATAACGCCACGCCCGTTGAGGGCGCGTTCAAGCTGGGCGGCACGGGTCCGCTGACCGGCGGCGCGGCCATCTACGGCAATTCGGCCAAGAACGGCGCGCAAATCGCCGTGGACGAAATCAACGCTTCCGACAGCGCGGTCAAGTTTGAACTCCGCTATGAGGACGACGCCCACGACGCCGAAAAGGCCGTCAACGCCTACAACGCCCTCAAGGACTGGGGCATGCAGATTTCCTTAGGCTCCGTGACATCCAAACCCGCCGAGGCCACGTCCGCCGAGTCTTTCGCCGACAGCATTTTCTCTCTGACCCCGTCGGCGTCCTCTCCCGCCACCGTCGCCGGGAAGGACAACGTATTCCAGATGTGTTTCACCGACCCCAATCAGGGCAGCGCGTCCGCGCAGTATATCGGCACGCAGAATCTGGGAAAGAAAGTCGCCATTATCTGGAAGAGCGACGACGTTTACTCTAAGGGCATCCGCGACACGTTCCTTGAGGAAGCCGACGCGCAGGGCTTGCAGGTCGTCAGCGACACGACGTTCTCCGACGGCAACGACACCGATTTCTCCGTACAGCTCAACGACGCCCAATCCAATGAGGCCGATTTGGTATTCCTCCCGATGTATTATCAGCCGGCGTCGCTGATTCTCGCGCAGGCCAGCGCCATGGGATACGCCCCGAAGTGGTTCGGCGTCGACGGCATGGACGGCATTCTGACCATGCAGGGCTTTGACGCGTCCCTCGCCGAAGGCGTTATGCTCCTGACGCCGTTTAACGCCGACTCCGACGACGAGAACACGCAAAAGTTTGTGGCCGAGTACGAGAAGCGTTTCGGCGAAAAGCCCAACCAGTTCGCCGCCGACGCTTACGACTGCGTATACGCTTACTGCCTGGCGCTCACCGCCGCCAACGCTACCGCCGATATGGACGCCGCCACGCTCAATGACCTGATGAAAGCGCAGTTCACCTCTATGACGTTCTACGGCCTGACGGGTACGGAAACCGGCCTGACGTGGAGCGCGTCCGGGGAAGTCTCCAAGTCCCCCAAGGGCATGGTCATCACAAACGGCGCATACGTCGGCATGGACTGATTCAAACGAGAGCGCTAGCGTATGAATACCCCCTAAATCTAATGTCATTAACCTTACGCATAACCCCCCTAAATCCCCCCTTTCAGGGGGGACTTACCGGAATTTGAAAGCGTTTTCAAGATTTGT
>JAFSOM010000096.1 GCA_017447005.1 Oscillibacter sp. | reverse complement strand
GATACAGAGCTACAACGACCAGAAAGCCCTATTCGACCAGCAAATCGCCGTCGCCGAGAAAAACGTCTCCGTCGCCGAGGAACAGATTGACGTGACCCGCAAGCAGATTGAGGTCAACGAAAAGCAGATTCCCGTCACGGAACAGCAAATCGCCATACAGGAAGCGCAGATTCCCGTGTTGCGGAATCAAATCAGCGTACAGGAAGCGCAGATTCCCGTAGTCCGTCAGCAGATTGAGGCGGCGGAGGAGCAGTTAGCCGCCGGGGAAGCGCAGATTCCCGTACTGGAAAAGCAAATCGAACTCCTAGAGCCGCAAATCGCCTTAGCCCAGAAGAACGTCAGCGACACGGAAGCGTTGTTCCGTATGGGCGCGGCGTCGCAGATGGAGCTTGACAACGCCAAAATTCAAGCCGACCAAGCCGCGTTCGGGCGCGACCAGCTACCGGCGCAGTTGACCAATACCGAAGCGCAGTTGAACAGCTCCCGGGCGCAGATTCAGCAGTCCAAGTATTCCATTGAACAACTTCAGGCGCAGATTCAGCAGTCGAATTACTCCGTGGAGCAATTACAGTCACAAATTTCATCGTCCAAGTTCTCCGTGGAGCAAATGCGGGCGCAGATTGAACAGGCGAAATTTAACCTCACGCAGTTGGAACTACAGCGCGACAACGCGAAATTAAGCGTCAGCCAGTTGGAGAGCACCCGCGTTTCCACGCTCGCGCAGTTGGAGGCGGGCATTGAGAACGCCCGTTCCGGCGTACAGCAGTTGGATTCCGTCCTTGAGGACGTGGACGACGACGGCAACGTTATCGCGCCCATCAGCGGGACGCTCGTCACGTTCAACGCCGTGGAGAACAGTTACATTTCCAACGCCATGCCCGTGGCGGTCATCAACGGCGAAAGCGAAATGAAAGTCACGGCGTCGGTATCCGAAGCGTTAGTGCCGAAGCTGAAAACCGGCGACAGCGCGGATGTTTACGTCAGCGCGCTGAACCGTTCGATGAAAGCGGTCATCCGTTCCGTAGAGCGCGCCGCCAACGCCCAAACGCGGCTCTACACGGTCACGCTGACGCTCAATGAACCTGTCACGGACTTGCTCGCGGGCATGTTCGCCGACGTGACCTTCCATACCGACCGCGTCGACAACGCGATTGTGATACCGTCGGAGGCGATTCTGACGAACGGCGCGACGCAGTATGTCTATATCGCCGTGGGCGATACGGCGAAGTACGTGGAGGTCACGACGGGCCTGACGGGTACGGGCGTCACGGAAATTCTGTCGGGTCTCGACGGCGGCGAATACCTGATTGTCGTCGGTCAGACTTACGTCAGCGACGGCGCCGATATTCGTATCGTCGGCGAAAAGTGACGCTATTTTCGCGTGACCCCTCAATCCTAATGTCATCACTTTACGCGAAACCCCTCAAAATCCCCATGTCATGAACTTTACGCGGAACCCCCCTAAATCCCCCCTTTCAGGGGGGACTTACTGGAATTTCAACGCGCTGAAAAGATTCGTTCCCCCGCCCCTGAAAGGGGAGGGGGACAGGGGGAGGGGTTATGCAAACGCTTTTCGTGAATGACATCAACCTGAAAGGTAAGGGGACAAGAGAACGCGTTTTTATACGAACACGCCGCAAGGAAAGGGGAGATTGCCCGTGAGCGTGGCGAAATTCTGTATCAACCACCGCGTGACGACGATTCTTGCCGTCATTATGCTGACGATTTTCGGCGTCATCTTCACGACGCGCCTGCAAATGTCGCTCCTGCCGGACATGGAAGCGCCCATGGCCGTCGTGATGTGCTACTACAACGGCGCCAACCCGACCGATATGGAAGAGCTGGTCACAAAGCCCTTGGAGAGCGCCGCCTTATCCGTTTCCGGCGTGAAAGAGGTCTCCTCCACGTCCGGCGACGGCTCCAGTTCCGTTATCGTGACGTATGTCGACGGTACGGACTTGGACTTAGCCGCAACGCGTCTGCGGGAACAGTTCGACATGATTACCCTGCCCGACGACGCCACGAAACCTATCATTTTAAACATGGACATCGGCGCGCTCATGCCTACCGCCGTCATCGCGCTGATGGGCGACGACCTCAACCAGTTACAGGCGCTCTCCGAGGACGTGGTCACGCCCGCGCTCGAACGCATTGACGGCATTGCCTCCGTCACCGCTTACGGCGGCGTGGAACAGGAAATTTCCGTCCGGCTGGATTCCGCCCGCGCTCAGGGCTACGGATTGAGCAACAGTTACCTTTCGCAGATACTTTCCGCCGAAAACCTGCTCTATCCGGGCGGCTCCGTGTACAACGGCGTCAAAAAGTGGACGGTTTCCACGGACGCGAAATATACCAGCGCGGACGACGTGCGCAATACGCTGATACCTCTGCCGACGGGCGGCTCCGTGCGTCTGGGCGAAGTCGCGTCGGTGACGCTGGCCGAGAAAGACCGCGACACGGTGGCGAAAATGAGCGGTCAGGAATGCGTCATGCTGATGGTTTCCAAGCAGTCCGGCGCGAACGAGGCGAAAGCGTCGCAAAACGTGGAGGAACGTTTAGCCGAACTCGCCGCCGAGAATCCCGGCCTGCGCTATTACATGGCCTACAGCGCCGTGGACTATATCAATCAGGCGGTCAACTCCGCGTTGCAGAATATCGCCTTAGGCGTCGCGCTCGCGGCGATTATCGTCTTTCTGTTCCTGCGGCGTTTCGGGCCTACGCTGACTATCGCCGTTTCCATGCCCGTATGTATTCTGACCGTGTTCGTGCTGATGAACCTTTTCGACCTCACCATGAACATGATGAGCTTAGGCGGAATCGCCATGGGCGTGGGCATGATTGTCGACAACTCGATTGTCGTACTGGAAAATATCTACCGTTTCGCGTCGGACGGACACGACCGCATGACCGCTTGCGT
>JAFSOM010000095.1 GCA_017447005.1 Oscillibacter sp. | reverse complement strand
GGACGGCGGCGAACTGGCGCCAAGTCAGACGGATTTGGACGCGTTAGCCAAGACAAGCGGCGACATCCGGATTGACCGTATCCTGTCGGCGGACGGCGACCGCGCCGCCGCGAAACGTCGCGCCGAAGCGTTTTTCAATCAGTTGAACGGCGCAAGCAATCAGGCGGCGCTCTTCTCCGAACTGACGTGGGAAGGCGTTGACCATGCCGGGCCGCGCAGTCTGAAAGACGGCGTTTTCGACGAGCGTCTGACGCAGGCGGCGCGGGCGTTGCAAGTGGGGCAAATCTCCGGCATTATCGAATCGGACGACGGTTTCTCCATTTTACGCCGTCTGCCGCCCGAACGCGACGGACTTCTCGAAACGTGGTTACGCCGTACCGTGGAGCAAGCCGCGCAGTCGGCGGACGTGGAACTGACGGAACGCTATTTCACGCTGAACCCGTCAGCGTTCGCCGCCGCGCTGAAAGAATTGCGAAATCATGACTTTTCATAAAATACGCTGTGGATTCGCCCGCTTTTTCGTCAAAAAGTCTGAAAATTTCCGCTATACTTTCCGGCGAAAGTTTGATATAATCACGGCGCAATCAAATTCCCCGCGCAAATGCCGTAAAAGTCCCGGAAAAGTAAGGAACCGCAAAAATAATTCTACCTGATGCGGTTGACGCGCCTTTGTCGCCCCTTTGGGGGAGATGTCACGAAGTGACAGAGGGGGAAGTAGCGAAAGTCATCCCGTCCCGCGTGGGGCGGCGGATAGAAATAGAAATACGGGCGCGAATTGCGCGGCGCAAAAGCCGTAAAAGCCGCAAAAGGTTTCCCCCGCGCACACGGGGGCCGCTCCG
The DNA here is from genome assembly GCA_017447005.1 of Oscillibacter sp. Lineage (GTDB taxonomy): Bacteria > Bacillota > Clostridia > Oscillospirales > Oscillospiraceae > Oscillibacter. Next base: position 813 of record JAFSOM010000095.1, on the reverse strand, counting down.
GACGTATGAAAGGGGTTTCTCTATGAATGCCATTGTTGTAGTTGACCAGAATTGGGCTATCGGACGGGAAGGCCGTCTGCTCTTCAATCTCCCCGGCGATATGCGGCGCTTTAAGGAACTCACCGAGGGCGGCGTGATTATCATGGGCCGCCGCACGTTAAATTCTTTCGTGGAGGGCCATCCGCTTCCCGACCGCCGGAATATCGTCGTGACGCGCAATAAGGACTTGTGTCCGCCGGAAGTGGAGGTTGTGCCCGATACCGGGGCGGCGTTGGAGGCCGTCGCGCAGGAAGACCCCGAAAAGGTATGGGTTATCGGCGGGGGGAGCGTTTACGCCGCGTTGCTGTCGCGTTGCCGTCGGGCCTACCTCACCCGCGTGGAGACCGTCGCTGAGGTCGAACCCGATACCTATTTCCCCAATCTTGACCATCTGCCCGGCTGGGAAATTGAGGAAACCGGCGAACCCATCACCGAAAACGAGGTCACATACCGGTTTGTCCGCTACATCAACCGGAATCTCGATTCCGCGTCCTGACGCGCCCCGAACGGATACGCGCCGCCCTTCCCCATACGCGGGAGGGGCGTTTCCGTTTATCCGCGATTCCTGTACGCGTGTATGCGTAAAGTTTTCGTTGGCGCGATGGAAACTTGCCCTCATCCGGCGCTGCGCGCCCCCTTCCCCCGTTCCGGGGGAAGGGTAAAACTATAACGCAATCTTTGACTCCGTGCGGGGTTGCAAAGTTTTCGCAATGATTCGGCGTCGTTGTTACGATTTCGCTGTCAAGTCTGCCCTTCCCCCGGAACGGGGGAAGG
>JAFSOM010000094.1 GCA_017447005.1 Oscillibacter sp. | reverse complement strand
TATCGGGAATTTCTCATGAGGACGGCTTTGGACGGTTCTGGAGATGGCACCTCCTCTCATGCGGAAACGAAAGCCCATGAAACGGAAGAACAGCCTCCCGTTCAAGCGGTTTCGCAAAAGCCTGCGCCTGCGGAGGAATCCGCCCAGAACGCGCAGGAATCCGCGCCGGAACGCCCGGAGGAATGCGCCGTGCCTGCGGAAGAACCGGAAAAAATGGAGCAAAGCGTTTCCGCAATGTCGGCGGCGACGCCCTCCAAAGCGGCGGGACAATCCGACGCGGAATCCTCGACGCTGGAAAACGCGCCCGCAATATCCGCCGAAAATCCCGAATCTTCGCAAGTAACGCCGTCGGAAATCGGACAAAAGGCGGAAGAGGAAACGTCAACGGAAATTCCCGCAAAAAAAGTTGTTCAGGAAACGGTTCCTTCCCTATCCGCTGAAAATGGCGCGGAACAGCCGCAATCGTCCGGGACTTCCGGGAAAGCGAACGAACCCGGCTTTATTAAACTTCTGGAGCGCGCTTTAGCGTCCGCGAAACAGGAAGTCCGCAACGCGGAAAAGTTAAAGGAATCGCTGGCGCGTTCCGAATCGAGCTTGAAAGAAAGCAAACGCCAATGCGAGGATTTGACGCGGAAATTAGGCGCGGCGCGGCAGGAAAACGCCGAGCTTCATATGCGTCTGGAAAAAGCGGAACGTCAGGCGGAATCCGACCGGGAAACCGCACTGAAAATGCGGGAAGCGGCCGAGACGCTTCAGCGGATGAATGAAAATTCGGCGACTCAGGCGGTTGCCGGATATAAGGCGGAACTTAATTCCGCATTGAAAGACATCCTTGAAAATCTGGCCGATACGGAAGCGCGGGAGGACATCGACATTTTATCCGCGTTATGCGACCATTTGCTGGATATTTTGAAATACAAGGGAATTTCTTTGGAGGAACAATAAATGGCTTCCTATGGTATCGACTTCGGCACAACCAATACGGCGGTCGTGGAATGCCTGTTTCTCAACAATAAGATGAGCGCAACCCCTTTAGGGGAAATGAATCAACCTTTTCCATCCTTAATTGCCCTGCACCCTGAAAAGCCGTCTCTGTTCGGAATGGAAGTGAAAAAGCGCCGCAGACAGCTAAAGTCAGAGGGATACGAGGTGATTTCCTCTTTTAAATCCATTTTGGGCAACAAGGAATGGAGCGTCACGGTAGGCGGTCTGGACTATACTGCAGAGGATGTGACCGCGTTATTTCTGAGCCGCGTCAAAAAGGCCGTGGAGAGCAAATCCAATGTCCCTATGACGGAAGCGGTGATTTCCATTCCGGTGGACTTTCAGCCGGAACAGAGAGCCGCGCTTCGCCGCGCCGCGTTAAAAGCGGGCATTCGGGCGCGCTCGTTCGTCAGCGAACCGACGGCGGCTTATATCTACTGTCAGAAGGAAATCGCCGGGGCCAGTAACGTCGCTGTGTTCGACTGGGGCGGCGGCACACTGGATGTCAGCATTCTGACGGCGGAAAACGGCGTGATTCAAGAATTGGCTGTGTCCGGTCGTCGCTTGGGCGGCAACGATATTGACGAAACGCTTGCCCGCCACTTTCATGCCAGAATTATGCGAACCGGCATTCCGAAAGCGTTCGAGGACATGACCGGAACGGAACGCGACCAGATTATCAACCAAAGCGAAGAAGCGAAAAAACGGCTTTCCACGGAAGATTTCGCCCCGATTCTTCTGATGAAATACGGCGGGCGCAAAATTGCCCGCGAGAGCGTCTCCTTGGAGGAATTTCAGGGTTTGATTGCCCAAAAAGTGGAGGACGCCGCCGACGTTTTGCGACAGGCGGCGCGCAAGGCGCATATCACGATTGAGCAGTTGGATTCGATTTTAATGGTTGGCGGAAGCTGTGAAATGCGCCCGATTATCCGCCGTCTGGAACAAATCGGCGGGAGCAGGGTTTACCGTCCCGACAACGCGCAATGGGTCGTAGCGGGAGGCGCGGCGTTTCTGGCGGAACAGCGTCCCGTTTACAAACTCCAGCATGATTTCGGCGTTTTAATGTCGGACGGCTCTTTGTATCCTGTGTTCAAGGCCGGACAGGAGATTCCCTGCCAATCGCCGGAGTTCAGCTTTGGGGTCGTGGAGGATACCACCAACGCCGTCTTTATTTTCGCCGACGGTCAGAAAAACGAGCTAAAGCGCGTCCTGTTGCCGATTAAGGGCTTTCAGTACGAGGGACTGCGCTTGAAGGCTTTCATTGACGAAGATATGATTGCCCATGTGTTCGTCTATCAATCCTACAATGAGAAAAAGGGACGGAGCGCGGAGATTAACCAGCTTAGTTTTGCTTACTGCATTGAGTGAGGCGGAACGGATGAAATCAAATATCGCGTTGCGGAGCAACGTATACATCAACCGGACGCGCAGGAAAACGGACCCTGATTTTCTCGCGCAAGTCCTTGATTATAAAGTCCTGTCCGAAGAATACAACGAGCGGAAAGAGCCTGTCGCGCCCCTATCGCTGTTGCAAAGGGAAATTTTGCGCAAGCCCCCTTAGTGTGCAAAATGTGCAATAACGAGCCTGAACTGGCGTTCGGCGTAGCGATTGGGGGAAATCAGTTTTTATGCCGTTGCGAAAAGACGGAGTGTCCGCGTTACGCCGATTGTTCAGCCGCTGACAATTTTGAGCGTATAGAGAGGGAACCGGAGGACGCGGAGCCGGAGATACCGACGACGCCGAGGGACGCGGAGCCGGAGACGCCGACGCAACCCGAAGATGTAAAGCCAGAGACGATAACGCAACCGGAAGTCGTGGAGCCGGAGACGCAAGCGAAAGCGCTAACGCAGGATGAGGTGATTTACGCGTCCCCGGATAGCCGCATATGGGTGAATGCAGGACCCGGCGCCGGAAAAACGTATGCCGTGGTAAAACGTCTCGCGCACCTACTGAAAAACGATGTAACGGAGGACGAGAGCGCGATTCTTGTACTCTGTTTCTCCAAGAACGCGGTAGCCGTGATTAGCGCCCGTCTGCGGGAGGAAATCGGGGAGCTTATGGGCGGCTTTATCGCGGAGGAACGCCTGATAATCCGCACATTCGATTCTTTCGCTACGTATATGCTTTCCGATGACCTTACGCCCGGTTTAAACTATGAACAGAGAATTGAGCTGTTTATCAAAAAATTCCGCGAACAGCCCGATTGTTTGGAAAACATTTCCTATCTCATTGTGGACGAGCTACAGGATACGGTAGGCGTCCGCGCCAGAATGTTGCGGGAAATGCTCTCCCATATGGACTGCGGCGCATTGTTGCTGGGTGACCGCTGTCAGGCAATTTATGACTGGTCAGTGCGGGAAAAAGGTGGTTGCGCGTCCGTTGAACTGTTCCGCTGGCTTGAAAAGCAAGGATTCCAAACTGGGGAGATGGAACACAATCACCGCCAGACAGAAAAATTGGGGCGGTTAGGCGTGAAAATGCGCCAGTCGCTGTTGCACGGCGACGAGGAGGAACAGGAGCGCGTTTTAGAAGAATGCAAATCCGGCCTGCCGACGCTGAAAGAAAAACAACTTCCCAATATTCTGACCGGACAGAACGAATTGATTCTATGCAAAACCAACGGGGAAGTGGCGGCTGTCAGCGACCTGTTTTTTACCGGGGCGACATTTGTGCCGCATATGGTTATGCGGAGAGCGGGACATCAGTCGCTCGCGCCTTGGATTGGTCAAATTCTGGGTGGCTGTACGGAGATTCAAATCGACAAGGCCGCCTTTTTCGCACGAGCTGAGGAAGCCGAAATAGACGGAATCGACGAAAAATGGGAGGCTTTGAAAGCGTTGGATTCCCACCCGCATTCCGCTGTACTGTACCGCCGGGAAGCTCTGCGGCGCCTGTCGAAGCTGGATTCCCTGCCGGAACTCTGCCTGAACCGTCCCGGAAACGGCGTCATTGTTTCGACGGTTCACCGCGCCAAGGGCAGTGAGGCGGAGCATGTCTATTGGCTGGACAGTCCGCTGGTGTTCGACAATCAGGCGGACGACGCGCACGCGAAAACGGACGCCCTGAAAGCGTCCTATGTCGCCGTGACACGAGCGAAAACGGACTTGCGTCTGGTCAAGCCGGAAAAACGGTATATGAAATCGGTTGGAGAAGAAAATCGCTGGATAAAAACGAAGCTGTCTCACAAAGGACATCCCTATTGCGCCGGAATCGCTATGGAATCCGACGATTTGGATTATCTATCCTGTGCTTCCGGGGAGGACGCGGAAGAAATTCAGGCTGTCCTTTCCGGTATGGAACCGGGTATGCCTCTCATCTTGTATCCCGCTCAAAATGAAAGCCAATTCATTTTTGACGTATTTTTCGAGGACTTTCGCATTGGACAAACTTCCACGTCATTCGCCAAAGCGTTGGAGGCCGGATTTCAGGAGACCAATAAAAATGGATACGCGCCGCCCTCCATCAGTTCCGTTTACGTTTCCGCGCTCACAACGGTAATACGTCCTGAAGAGCCGTCAGCGGAAAATATTTACCGGAAGTCCGGCTGTTGGCTTTCCTGCGAACTGGGCGGTTTCGCGCTTATCAACTACTACACCTGAACGGAAGAAGGGCCTCAAATGGCTTACGAGGAATATTATCAGGCAAGGGAAACGATTCTGGATTTTATACGCCGTGACGCTGTCGGCCCGGTGGAAGCGGATGAGATTCTCGACGAGCCGCCGCTGGAAACGTATGTCTGCGGGGTTCTATGGCCGAAAAGGAAAACGAATCAAACGGTGCAAGTGGGCGGGGACGCCGACGCCGTCATGGAAGACGGAGACCCGGAGGAGGAAAACGCGGAAGCGATTCTCGAAACCGGACGTTACAGGCCGTCCGTAATGGCGATGTCTTTCGCGCTTCCCAGACGCGTCGCAGAAGTGAAAGCGCGTTTCCGCGCCGCGTGGTACGACCACAGCGAAACGACGGAAGGAAAGTATCCGAAACATTTCTACGCAAGACGCATTCTGGACACAGGAGAAATCACGGTTAAACTGTCTCCCGATTTCCGTCTCACGTTACTGGACGGTCGGGCGGTTTTGCGCATATCGTTCAGGCGGGAATACCAAGACGGAAGCCGCCTTTGGACGATTTCTCTGGAAAACAGCCAGCCGTACAGCCGGAATCCGTATGAAAATAACGAACACGCCCTCTTTCAATGCGAACTGCGCGTTTTCGGGGAATTTCTGCCTGTTGACCGTCTGTTGGACGCGATAGGGAGCGCCGACAGAAAAACGCAGGACCTTTTGTACCGCCATGTCCATCAATACGCCGCAGGGCACGGCTGTTCGGTTCAATGGAATGACGGGGTGCCGGTCGGGGAAGTCCGAAGCGATTTTCTTCCATGCGCATCCGTGCCGCAAATGGTTGCGTCCGTCCCTGAAAACGGAAACTTTTGCTTTCTCATGGACGCGTGGCGGGACGACACGAAACGAAAGGCCATACAAGGCCTGCGGGACTATATCGCCGCTTACAGGTCGTGGGGGCGGGACGATTTAGGGAAAATTGCGGCTCAACTGGGCGCGCCTTACCGGGAGACGGCGGAAAAGGAGCTTTCCCGCGTGGATTTGTGCGCGGAGCGTCTCTCCAACGGCTTGGACGTTCTGGAAAACAACCCCACCGCGTGGCGGGCTTTCGTGTACGCCAACAAAGCGATGAACAGAGAAAGAGCATTTGAAAAAGGGTATAGGAAATAGACCTCCTAAAATAAGGC
>JAFSOM010000093.1 GCA_017447005.1 Oscillibacter sp. | reverse complement strand
TACGGCGAAAACAGGCGGAGCGCAAGTCACGCCGGAAACGGTATGCGATTCCGACGCGACGCTGTTCGCGCACTGGACGGCGGTCGAATATACGGTTACGCTTTCGTTAAAAGGCGGCGATTTGCCGCACGACGCGGAAAACTGGACTGTTTCCGACAGTATCGGGAGCGCGACTTTCCGAAGCGACGGCGGCCCGTTCGTATTGCTGGAGGCGGTTCGGGACGGATACGTTTTCACCGGTTGGACGACGGAAAACGCGCCCGCGAAACTGAAAGTTTCCATTCCGAAGGGGAACACGGAAAACCTCACGTATAAAGCGAACTGGACAGAAGGAAGTCGGAGCGCTTACGCCAGCTTTACGAAGGACGACGGCAGCGGCTCCGGGTTTCTGGGAATTAAGGATTTGACGCAGGACGCGAACCGCACGAGCGCGCAGACGGGCGGCACGGACAGCGGCGTAAAATCGTACATCGCCGCCGCCTTGCAGGAACTGTCTTTTGACGACGATACGCCGCTCGCGGGGAATCAGCGGAAGGACGTTTCCGTTTCCATGACCGCACGGGTACTGTCGGAGGACGCCGCGCAGGAGGATGAGACCGTCACGCAAGAGCGGGAGGAAATCGCGGACGCCGCCGGCGAGCTTTACGGCGGGGATTCTACCGTGAAGCTGGATTATTTGGCGATTGACATTGAGAAGACGGTCTCCGTCACGACGACGGAGGGCGACGGAACGGAAACGGTCAATCCGGGCGCGCCCGAGAAAGTGACGGAATCCCACCGGGTGATTGAAATTCCCTTGCGCTACGACCTGACGGGACGCTACAACCCAGTCGTTATCCGTTATCACGGCGGCGCGGCGTCGGCGTTCCGCAGACTCGCGGAGCGTCCGGAAGAGTTCGGCGGCCTTGACGGCGCGTACTACGTCTCCGGCGCGGGCAACGACGCGGTCATCTATATTTACAGTAGCCGCTTTTCGTCCTACGCCGTCACCACGTCGGGCAGGGAATCCTACGCGGTCTTTTTCGACACGGACGGCGGAACGGAAATCAATGCGCAGATTGTCTACAGGGATAAGGGCGGACACGCCGAAAGACCGCAAGACCCCGTAAAGGACGGCTACAAATTCAACGGATGGCGCGTGGAGAAAAACGGCTCACGACGAGACTTTGACTTTGACGCCGAGATTATCAACATTGACACGATTCTTTATGCCGATTGGGAACGGGAAGAGAAAAGCGAACCGGAACCTGTTCCAGAACCTGTTGCAACTCCGGTCTATTCTGGCGGCAGTTCCGGCCCCTCCGCGCCCGTACTGCAAGAATACGTTACGGCAAACGGCTACCGGGGCGTCTATAACGGCGCGTCGCACAGCATTCAGGTATCCGCGCCCAAGGGAACAACTGTCCTTTACAGCCGCGAGGAAAACGGCGCTTATACGTCGGAAAATCCGTCGTTCCGTGACGCCGGGGAATACGTCGTCTGGTATCAGGTTTCCGGGATGGGCTACCCCACAGTCCGGGACTTTGAGACCGTGGAGATTCAGCGCCGTGAGGTGACGGTATCTGGCATTGCGGCGGAGAGCAAGCCGTATGACGGCAACGCCGCCGCCACGCTGAACTATAACCGCGTGAAATTCGACGGAATCGTAAAGGGCGACGAACTGACGATAACGGCGACGGGAACATTTGAAAACGAGGAAATCGGCGACGGCAAAACGGTCGTTATCACAAATCTTATTTTAGGTGGAGGGAACGCCGGGAATTATCGTCTTGCGGACAGCGGACAGCAGACCGAAGCGAAAGCGAACATTACGGAAAACGAGTTAAACGTAACCGCCGCAGGTTACAGCGGAACGTATGACGGCGACGCGCACAGCGTTTCCGTAGACGCGCCGGACGGCGTATCGGTAACTTATAGCGAAAGCGAAAACGGAATTTACAGCGCGGAAAATCCGGCGTATGTAAACGCGGGCTATTATCTCGTGTACTACCGCGTCGAACGGGACGACGGCTCTACGCTAACGGGAAGCGCGGCGGTCAATATCGCACGGCGGCCTGTTACGGTATCCGGCATTCGCGCCAAGGATAAGCCCTACGACGGGAGCGTATCCGCCGAACTGGATTATGATAATGTTTCGCTGGACGGCATTGTCACTGGCGACCGTCTGGAAATCGCCGCCGAAGGCGCGTTTGAGAGCGCGGAAGTCGGGGACGACAAAACCGTGTTGATTTCAAACCTTACTCTGCGCGGCGATAACGCCGGGAATTACCGTCTCGCGGACAGCGGACAGCAAACCGAAACCAAAGCGAACATTACGCCTAACGTATTGGAGGTAAACGCGGAAAGCTATGTCGGCGTTTACGACAGGGAACCGCACGGTATCCGCGTGGAGGCTCCGGAAGGCGCGACGGTCACGTACAGCGAACGGGAAAGCGGCCCCTACAGCGAAACAATCCCCGCGTACCGCGACGCCGGGGAATACGCCGTCTACTATCGCGTGGAACAATACGGCTACGAATCGGTCAGCGGTTCGGCGACTGTCACTGTTTATAAGCGTCCCGTGAGGGTTTCCGGGATTTCCGCCGCCGATAAGCCTTACGACGGCAACATAAACGCAAGCCTGAGTTTCAATAACGCGACGCTGGAAGGCCGGATTTCGGGCGATGACATCGGCGTAACCGCCGGGGGCGCGTTCGAGGACGCGCAGAGCGGAACGGACAAAACGGTTTTCATTACTGGCCTGTCCTTGCGCGGCGCGGACGCCGGAAACTATTGGATTGTCCTGAACGAGTCGCAATCGGCGACACGGGCGGACATTACGCCGAATCCGTTGCAAGTCAGCGTAAGCGGCTACTCCGGCGTCTACGACGGCAAGTCGCATGGCGTTTCGGTCGACGCGCCGGACGGCGTTTCCGTCCTGTACGTCGAAAGCGAACGCGGAACGTACAGCGCTACGGCTCCCTCCTACCGGAACGCCGGAGAATACGCGGTTTATTACCGGGCGGTGAAGGCGGGCGCGCCCGAAGTGACGGGAAGCGTTATCATTTCCATCGAAAAACGGGAAGTTGCCGTATCGGGAATTACGGCGGCGGATAAGCCCTACGACGGGAATACGAGCGCAACGTTAAATTATGATAACGTAACGATAAGCGGTATTATAACAGGCGACAGATTAACCGTAACGGCAACCGGGACTTTCGCAAGTCCTGACGCTGGCAAGGGAAAGGCCGTGCGTATCACGGGGCTGACGCTGGGCGGCGCGGACGCCGGAAACTATCGTCTCGCCTCACGCGGACAGCAGACGGAGACGCAAGCCGACATTACGCGCAAAAGCTACGCCGTAACGGGCAGTATCCGCCACGAGGACGCGGAAGGGAATGTCACGCTGGAACTGCTGGACGGAAACGCCGTCCGGGATTCCGCTTCCGCCATGATGATGAAAGGCGTCGGAACCTACAGTTTCCGTCATGTTCCGTCGGGGTCTTATACGCTGGTTGTCGCACGGGACGACAACGGGCAAAAGGTAACGCTGTCCATGCCTCTGCGCGTCGGCGCCTGACGCGCATGCTACCGCCTAAGAATGTGTTTTCGGGCGACAGAAAAATTCTAAAGCCCGTCTCTATCTTGTCCTGTCATACGGTAGCGGATAGCCCGTATGACGGGACAAACCCAAATGATAATGACGCGACAGCGGAAAGGAAGATTGAATATGGAACATCCTTACAAAACCCGGCAGGGCGGAGCGACCGTCACTGTTTTCGTCCCTTATGATTGCAAAAACCACTGTCCCTTCTGCGTTAACAAAGGAGAGTACGCCGACCTGACAGGTTTCTCTGTGGAAAAAATCTGTCATAGTATTGACCGCATGGACGCTATTACTCCCGCCTGCGATTTTGTGTTTACAGGCGGCGAGCCTCTGTCCGATTTGGATTCCTTACAGGCCATGCTTGACCGGATTCCCGCAACCCACCGCGTATTTATCAATACCACATTGCCAGTCTCCGAGTTCCGGTCGGAAGCGGATATTCTCTCCTTCGCCGAACGCAACCGCCGAAAAATTACCTGCATCAACGTCTCCCGGCATATGCAAAAGTATGTCGTGGAATCGAATGACAGCCTGCTGGCTCGGCTTCCCGTACCGTTCCGCATTAACTGCGTACTCTATAAGAACTACCCCGCCGAAAAAATCGCTCCTTATCTGGAGCGCTTCCGCGTCATTCCGGGCGCATCCATCCAATTCCGCTTCGACTATACCGCCACGACCCCTGAAAATCTCTACGACGAGGACAACGACAAAATTTTGAAAGACCTGCGAAAAATTGCCGTCTATACGGGACTTGACGGTTGCCGTATGCGTTGCGGCTTCCACTTTAACTATCGCGGTATGGAGGTGACCTATCATAAGACGTTGCCTTACTCGACCATTGTGGAGTGCGACCCCAAGGACGGCGTGACATACGACATCCTTTATGACATTCTCATCAAACAGAACGGAGACATCCACTCCGACTGGACGGGCATCCCGCTGGATGTGGAAGCGTATGAAAAAGTTATCTTTGAACCTTACGACCTGCGCTGGCTGATAAAAATGACGTAACGCGCTACGTACTATTCACAAATTGCCCTGCTTTTACGGGGAGGCGGTTGACGCTCACAGCCTGACAATTTGTTTTCGGGCGACAGCGCAAAGCCCGTTGCCGTTCGGAAACGTCTTATGTCTAAGGCGGATGCCGAATCCGCTGCGGATAATATGACGGGAGGGGGATTTGTTCCTCTCCCGTCATATATTGCCGCGTCCAAAGAAAAGAAGCGCCGGATTAGGAACGATCGGATAACGGGAAACGCTCCGTCTGACTCACGAAGCGGAATCTTTCCCTCGAGGCCGACAGACGGCTCGTCTCCCGCTGTCCGCCGATGCTTTTGACTTATAGCGGCAACTCCCCGGCTTTTGCTGTGGAAACTGGAAATCCGTGAGAGCCGAAACGGTTCTCACGGATTTTTTGCATAGCGGTTGAAAATGCCCGGAAAGGCTTTCGCCCGCAATCCTCTTTTCTGACCAGAATCTGACGCGGACATTGGAGTGTCGGAAATGAGGAAAAAGCCTGCGTTGCGAAAAGAATTTCCATTCCATATGTTCGTCCATGCGGGACGAAGAAATAAGGACTTGCGCAAAAATAAAACAATCACGTAGGAATTATCGCACAGGAAAGAATCAGCGATTGAGAGTGGAAATCACATAATTCCAGTCTCCGAGATGAATGTCATGAATGACCGGGAGAGCGGCAAAGCGTTTGT
>JAFSOM010000092.1 GCA_017447005.1 Oscillibacter sp. | reverse complement strand
CAGGGAACGCCGCTCGCGTCAATGAGGGAAACCAGTAACTGATATTCCATTGCGCTGTCTTCGCAAATTGCGATTTTCAAAGTATCCATAATCTGATGAGAGCGTAAAAAGTCCGCCTTTCATCCGTTCGCCGACCGTCACGAACGCGGAGCGGCGGCGGGAGAGAATAAAACTTCCTCTTTCTTCGTTATGCTGACAGCCGCGCTCGTTTATCCGTCCAGTTCCTCGCCGTTGGAGGCAATCACTTTCTTGTACCACGCGAACGACTTTTTCTTGTAACGGTTTCCGCTTCCCGTGCCGTCATCGTTCAAGTCGACGTAGATGAAACCGTAACGCTTGCGCAGTTCGCCGGTGGTGAAGGATACCACGTCGATACAGCCCCAAGGCGTATAGCCCATGAGCTTGACGCCGTCCAGCTCCACGGCCTTTTTCATCTCGCGGATATGGGCTTTGAGGTAGTCGATACGGTAACTGTCGTCACAGGTCTTATCGGCTTCCAGCTTGTCAATCGCGCCGAAACCGTTCTCCACGATGAACAGCGGCTTTTCGTAACGCTCATACATGACGTTGAGCGCGTAACGGAGGCCCACCGGGTCAATCTGCCAGCCCCAGTCCGACGCCTTTACATAGGGATTCTTAACGGAAAACGGGTTGCCGCCGTCCACGGATTTTCCGTCGCCGACCGCGTCGGACTTGACCGCGTTGGACATATAGTAGCTGAACCCGATATAATCCACCGTTCCCGCGGCTAAAATCTCCGCGTCTCCCGGTTCCATCACGGGCGCGTTGCCCTCGCGCTCCCACGCTTTTTTCGCGTAAGCTCCGTAATGCCCGCGGCAGTGCACGTCCATAAAGTAGAAGCGCTCGTGCATGGATTCCAGCGACAGCATAACGTCGTCGGGGTTACAGGAGTAGGGATAATAGGGGACGAAAGAGCACATACAGCCGATTTGGAAGTCGGGGTTGATTTCGTGTCCCTTTTTCACGACGAGCGCGGAGGCGACAAGCTCATGATGGGCGGCCTGATAGAGCGCTTTTTTCGGGTCGTCGTACTCCGAAAATTTAATGCCGGAGTTTGTCCAGCCGAAAATGTCAATTGCGGTGTTGGACTGGTTATTGATTTCATTGAACGTCATCCAGTACTTTACTTTGTCCTTATAGCGTGTCATGACGGTTTCGGCGTAACGGACAAAGAAGTCAATCAGTTTCCGGTTCGTCCAGCCGCCGTAATGTTTCGCCAGATAGTACGGCATTTCAAAGTGACTGAGCGTAATGACAGGCTCAATGCCGTACTTGTGAAGCGTATCGAACATGTCGTCATAGAAACGCAGTCCGGCCTCATTGGGTTCGTTCTCGTCGCCGCTGGGGAAAATGCGGCTCCATGAAATGGACGTGCGGAAGCATTTGAACCCCAGTTCGCCGAACAGCGCGATGTCGTCCTTGAACGTGTGGAAAAAGTCGATTCCCTTGTGATTAGGGTAACTCTCTCCCGCAACCACGCCGTCGGTAATGCGGCGGGGTTCGGAGACGGTTCCGGCGGTCAATACGTCGCTGACGGACGGCCCGCGCCCGTCGGCGTCCCAGCCGCCTTCCAACTGGTGCGCGGCGACCGCGCCGCCCCATAAAAAGCCTTTCGGCAATGCCATAGTGATACTCCTTTCGGGAATGTCCGCGCATAACGCTATTTTTACCGATTTTCCCCGGACACGGGGAGCGCGTCCGGGGAAACGGGAACTTGTCAGACACGAAAAGCGCGTCCGATAAATGCTATATTACGCCTTGGCGGTGTAATTCTTTCGACCTACGCCCCGCATAGAGGCGACACAGCTTAATTTACGCTTTCGCGGTGTAGAGCGGCTCGCCGGCTTTGATGTCGCCGGAGGTCTTGACGGGCTGAATTTCGCTGAAAGCGTCGGCGTTCGTGACGAGAATCGGCGTGAACGTCTTGTACTTCTGCTTGATGGCGTCAAGGTCAAACT
>JAFSOM010000091.1 GCA_017447005.1 Oscillibacter sp. | reverse complement strand
GCCCCCCCTGAACGGGGGTATTTTGGGGGGCTCTTCGCAAAGTCGTTCCGCCTCACTCGCGGATACTGATGTTAGCTTCCAGCAACTGTTGCTCCGTAACCTCGCTGGGCGCGCCGAGCAATAAATCTTGCGCGTTGCCGTTGAGAGGGAAGGCGATAACGTCCCGGATAGTATCTTCGTCGGCAAGCAACATAATCATACGGTCAATGCCGGGGGCCATACCCGCGTGGGGCGGCGCGCCGTACTGGAACGCCGTATAGAGTGCCCCGAAACGCTTTTCCAGTTCCTCCGCGCTGTAGCCCGCGATTGCGAACGCCTTGCGCATAACCTCCGTGCTGTGATTCCGTACCGCGCCCGAGGCCAGCTCCACGCCGTTGCATACCAAGTCGTACTGATACGCCAAGACTTCCGTGGGGTCTTTCGTCTCCAAGGCCTCCAAACCGCCCTGCGGCATGGAAAACGGATTATGCGTGAAAATCACCGCGCCGCTGCTCTCGTCAATCTCGTACATCGGGAAGTCCACGACAAAGCAAAATTCATAGGAATCTTTGTCAATGATATTCAGGTTTTCGCCCAGCCACGTGCGGATTTGTCCGGCGTAACGGTTCACGACGCGGAGCGTATCGCAGATAAAGAACAGCGTTTCGCCGTCGCGCATTCCGGTGAGTTCGATAATTTCGGTCTTCTGTTCCGGCGACAGGAATTTTTCAATCGGCCCCTTGAAGGCGTCGCCGTTAAGCGTCAGATAGCCAAGGCCCTTCATGCCAATGCTCATGGCGAATTTCAGCGAACGCTCAAAGAAACTCCGGGGCTGACCTTTGCAGTCGGCGACAATCCCGCGCACGGGCTTTCCCTTGAACAGCGGGAAGTTCACGTTTGCGAAAAAGTCCGTCAAGTCACAAATGACCAGCGGATTGCGCAAGTCCGGCTTATCCGTGCCGTATTTCAGCATGGCGTCGGCGAACGTGATACGCTGGAACGGCGCCGCCGTGACGCGCTTTTCCGTAAAGGCCCGGAAGGTGTTCCCAACAACCTCTTCGCATACGTTGAGAACGTCCTCCTGCGTGGCGAACGACATTTCATAGTCAAGCTGATAAAATTCGCCGGGGGAACGGTCCTGACGGGCGTCCTCGTCGCGGAAGCACGGCGCGATTTGATAGTAACGCTCAAAGCCCGAGACCATCAGCAGTTGCTTGAACTGTTGCGGGGCCTGCGGAAGGGCGTAGAATTTGCCCTTGTGCTTACGGCTCGGGACAAGGAAGTCACGCGCTCCCTCCGGCGACGACGCGGTCAAAATCGGCGTCTGAATGTCCATAAAGCCGCGCTCCTCCATCTGACGGCGTAAGAAGCTGATGATTTTGGAACGCAGTACAATATTGTTATGAATCACGGGGTTGCGCAAGTCCAGATAGCGGTACTTCAAACGCACGTCCTCACGGGTTCCGCGTGACGCGTCAATGTCAAACGGCAACATATTGCGGCACGTGCCGAGAATCTCCAATTTGTCCACGGCGAGTTCCACCGTACCGGTATCGAGTTTCTCGTTGACAGTCTCCGGGTCGCGCTTCGTGACCGTCCCCGTAACGGAAATCACCGCCTCCCGGTTGACGCCCTTCAACATCTCCTCGTCGTGAATGACCGTCTGCGATACGCCGGATTCGTCGCGCACGTCAACGAAAATCACGCCGCCGTGGTCGCGTATCGTGTCCACCCATCCGGCGAGCTGTACCGTCTGCCCGATGTGGCTTTCCCGGATGTCATTGCAACGGAGCGTTCTGTACATGATTCATCATCCCTCATTCTCTGAAAATACGCGGCGTGGCGGATGTTTTCTCCCGGAAACGGTCTTTTCGGGCCGGATAAACGGAAAACGCCCCGGAACCTGTCACAGTCCCGGGACGAGTTATCGAAAACCCGCGGTGCCACCCGCTTTGAATCCGGCCCCTGACCGGATTCCGCTTTTGCCGCTATTGCGTTGTACCCGTCACGCGGGGACAAGAGCGGCGAGCGTTCCCCGTGACCTACTCCCCTGAACGCGCTTTCAGTCGCGGCGCGTAGTCCCTGACAGGCTTTCCGGAAACGGAGTCTCTCCGCGATTCGCGCCGCAGTCCGGCCCAAATCGGGAGGTATCCTACCATAAAACCGGGATTTTGTCAAGAGGCCGCAAGAGGAAAATCACAAAATGTATGCGTGCAGTAATCGTTGGCAAGTTGCGGTTTTCGCCCTCATTCGGCGCGCCAATAAAAACTTTACGCAT
>JAFSOM010000090.1 GCA_017447005.1 Oscillibacter sp. | reverse complement strand
GTTCGCCAAGAATCCGCGGTATCAGGGCGCGGGCTCGTCGGTGGTGAACTGTACCAAACTCGACAACGCGATGGACTTGATAGGGAATACCGGGCTGGACGTTATCGGCTACGCGCAGGGCTACCCGCGTACCGGCCCCGGCGACCGCGCTATGCTGGAAGAGGCCGTTGAACTGGCGAAAAAGGCCGATGTCGTACTGCTCTATATCGGGCTGGACGAAATCAGCGAGGCGGAAGGCCTTGACCGTCCGAATATGAAACTTTCCCGCAGTCAGACGGACTTAATCAACGCCGTCGCCAATGTCAACGAAAATATCGTGGCGGTAATGGCGGCGGGTTCGTCGGTGGAAATGTCGTGGCTGGCGCGTTGCAAGGCGCTGATTCACGGCTGTCTGCACGGACAGGCGGGCGCCGGAGCCGTGTTACGCGCTGTCATGGGCGAGGTGAACCCGTCCGGCAAACTCTCCGAGACTTACGCGCTCAAATATCACGACGTGCCCTCTTCGCCGTACTTCCCGGCCCGGGAGCGTACCGTCGAATACCGCGAGGGGCTTTACGTCGGCTATCGCTACTTTGAGACCGTGAAAAAGCCCGTGCAATTCCCCTTCGGTTTCGGTTTGAGCTATACGACGTTCGAGTACTCCAACCTGAGCGTGACCGACGCGGGCGCGACGTTCACCCTAACGAATACCGGAGACCGTGACGGCGCGGAAGTCGCGCAGTTGTACGTGAGCGCGAAATCGCCGTCCGTATACCGTCCGGCGAAAGAGTTGAAGGGATTCCAGAAGGTATTTTTGAAGGCCGGGGAAAGCAAATCCGTGACGATTCCGTTTGACGACAAGGCTTTCCGCTATTTCAACGTGAAAACCAATCAGTTTGAGATTGACGGCGGGGAATACGGAATCTTAATCGGCGCGTCCGTGGCGGACATCCGCTTGAAGGGCGAAATCACTGTTGAGGGCACGAAGGCCCCCGCGCCGTATGAGCGCAGTCAGATTCCGAGTTACTTTTCCGGCGAGATTGAGGACGTTTCCGATAAGGAGTTTGAGACGCTCTTAGGCCGTCCGATTCCCGACGGACACTGGAGCGGTACCATCGGCATGAACGACGCGATTTGCCAGTTGTACTACGCCCGGAGCTTGAAGGCCCGCATTGCCTATAAGATTCTCACGGGACTGCTCAACCGGAGCATGAAACAGGGCAAGCCGGACTTGAACATCATCTTCATATACAATATGCCGTTCCGGGGAATCGGGAAAATGACGGGCGGCATGGTGTCGCAGGAGATGTGCGAGGGCATTCTGACGATTGTCAACGGGCACGCAATCGCGCTTTTCCAAGGGCTGGGGAAGATTATTTCCGGCTACTTCAAACAGCGCAAGGCCTTTAAGAAAGCGCAGTCCATGGAATGACGCGCCGTAAACGGGGAGGGAATTTCAAGTGAAAGACAACGCCTTTATGAAATGGTGGAACGGCTTTGCGGAAAAGAATCCCGCCGCCGCCAAGTGGATTCGGGAGGGCGGCCTGTTCGTCATCGTCAGCAATCTTATCACGGTATTCAAGTACCTGATTCTGACGTTTCTTCCGGCGGCGTTCTCGTCGCTCCCGGAGACCGACTTCGGCTGGCCCGCGTTGCCCGTACACTGGGACATCGCCGGGAAAACGTTCGACTTCCAATGGAACATCCTCGGCTATGACGCCAATTCCGGCGGTATGCGCTACTTCTTCGCGTATCTGGTAGCCATGCTCATCGGCGAGTGCGTCAACTTCCCCCTGCAACGGAATCTGGTTTTCCGTAGCAAGGGCAATATCGCGTATCAAATCATGTGGTACTTTATCGCGTTCTGCGTGATAACCTGTATCGTGAACTCCATCAACTGCGTATGGGTCGCGGTCGGCGGGGCGTTCGTCCCGGCGGCGGTGTACAATATCGTCACGGTTGTGCTCAACGGCGGTATCTCCATGGTGATTTTCTTCTTTGTCAACAAGATTATCTTCCCGGAGGGCGAGCCGGAGAAAAAATAATCCTGCGGCGGAAAAGGAGTAACTCCCTACATGGAATGTCATTTGCATTACGCGTAACCCCCCTAAATCCCCCCCTTTCAGCGAGACCTTCCGAAACTTGCAACGTGATTTCATTGATTTTACGTTTCAAATTTGGTTCCCCCGCCCCTGAAAGGGGAGGGGGACAGGGGGAGGGGTTTTACACAAGTCGCCGTTCCCATAAAAAAGCGTTTCACAGAAAGAGAGGCGTTATGAAAACCTTAAAACAAGCGGTCAAGGCCTATAACGAGTGCAGTCTGATATTACGTATCGCGGCGGGACTGCTTATCGGCGCGATACTGGGCCTGATAGTTCCCGGCGCGGCGTGGCTGTCGATACTGGGCGATTTGTTCGTCGGCGCCCTGAAAGCGATTGCCCCCATACTCGTCTTTGTGCTCATCATGAGCGCGCTGGTACAGAGTTCCAAGGGCATGAACCGCCGTTTCGGACTGGTGCTGATTCTCTATGTTGTCAGTACGTTTCTGGCGGCTTTAACGGGCGTCGTGGGAAGTTTTCTGTTCCCGCAGAAACTGGCGCTGGCGGAAATCCCGGACGTAACCTCGGCGCCGTCGGGTATCGGGGAAGTCGTGCGCAATCTGCTGATGAACATCGTAGCGAACCCCGTGGAATCGCTGGTCAACGCGAACTATATCGGCATTCTGTTATGGGCGGTCGTCGTCGGACTGGCCCTCAAGAGCGTGGCGACGGAGAGCACGAAAGCCGTCTTAGAGAATCTGTCGGACGCCGTTTCGCAGGTCGTGCGCTGGATTATCAATCTCGCGCCGTTCGGCATTATGGGCCTTGTCTTTAACACGGTCTCCACAAACGGCCTCGGAATCTTCACGACTTACGGAAAGCTGTTGCTGTTGCTCGTGGGCTGTATGCTGTTCGTGGCGCTGGTTGTCGACCCGCTGATAGCGTTCATCTGCTTGCGGCGCAACCCGTACCCGCTGGTATTCCGTTGCTTGCGCGAAAGCGGCATTACCGCGTTCTTTACGCGCAGTTCCGCCGCGAACATCCCCGTAAACATGGCCCTGTGCGAACGCCTCGGACTTGACCGCGAAACGTATTCCGTCTCCATCCCGCTGGGCGCTACGATTAACATGGACGGCGCCGCCGTGACCATCTCCGTCATGACGCTGGCCGCCGCGAATACGGTGGGAATCGACGTGGATTTTCCGTCGGCGTTACTGCTCAGTCTGCTGGCGACTATGGCGGCGTGCGGGGCGTCGGGCGTCGCGGGCGGCTCGTTACTGCTCATTCCTATGGCCTGTTCGCTCTTCGAGATTTCCAATGACGTTGCCATGCAGGTTGTCGGCGTGGGATTCATCATCGGCGTGATTCAGGACAGCGTGGAAACCGCGCTGAACTCGTCCGGCGACGTGCTTTTCGCCGCGATTTCGGAGTACACGCACTGGAAAAAGGAAGGAAAAGAGCTTCCGTACTTCCTCGGCGGCAAGCGCAAAATGGACATCTGACCCGCCGCGCAGTATCATAAGGCAAACGAACGCGTCGCGGCTGTGAATCGGTTCGCGGCGCGTTATCGTATCACGAAAGAGAGGGGCGTTTTCATCATGACGGAGAACGGCGGGAACGCGTCGCGGATACTGTCGGGCGTATTCGCGGCGCTGATAATCCTAGGAAGCGCGGGCGGCTATATTCTCGGTAGCCGGAGCGGGGCGACACGCGGCGCGGCGGACGGATACGAGAGCGGTTACGCGGCGGGGAACGCCGCCGGGTACGCGTCGGGCAAGGCGGACGGCTATCAGGCGGGCTACGACGCGGGCGCGGCGGATGCGGGCGGCGTCTATGATACGGCGTATCAGGCGGGCAGTGAGGCCGGCTACGCGTCCGGCGAGGCGGCGGGATACGCGAACGGAGAAGCGGCGGGGTATCGGCAGGGCTACGAGATAGGCTATCAGGAGGGCGCGGGCGTCGGCTACGACAACGGCTACAAGGCCGGACAAACCGACGGCGGCGCGGAGGGTTACGCGAACGGAGAAGCGGCGGGGTATCGGCAGGGCTACGAGACGGGCTATCAGGAAGGCGCGGGCGTCGGCTATGACAACGGCTACAAGGCCGGACAGACATCCGCGCAGGCGTCAGCCTCCCGCGCCGTATCGTCAACGGGGAGCGCGTCCGCGACGGGCGACGGTTCGTCGGCGACGAAAGCGGTCAGCAGAACCGTTTACGTCACGAAAAGCGGAAAGCGTTACCACTACGACAACCACTGCAACGGCGGGACTTATTACGAATCCACGCTGGCCGACGCCGAGGCGCGGGGCCTGACGCCTTGTCAAAAGTGCGTGAAATAGCCAAACGCATAGTTTCACGCGTTTGGGGCATGATGTTTCCTGAGATTGCACGATTCCGGCGGATTGCGTCGGAACGAACAAAGGAGGCTGACTGTCATGCCCCGCGCCCGACGTTTATTCCTTATATGCCTTGCGCCGCTGTTATGCGTCATACTCTGCGCCGCGCTCTACCGTAACGGCAGACGCAAAGCCGCCGCCGTATCGGGAAACGCGACTGTCCCGGCGTCCGCCGTATCGGGGAGCGCGACTGTCCCGGCGTCCGCGGTCAACTGGGGGCTGTCGTTCCCGAAAGAGGGCGAGACGCCCGTCGGCAACGCCACGCAGGCGGATTTGTCGCAATACGACGCGCATTTTCTGGGCGATACCGCGAAAAAAGTCATCTATCTCACGTTCGACTGCGGTTATGAGAACGGCTACACGAATCAGATTCTGGACGCGCTGAAAAAACATCACGCGCCGGGGGCGTTCTTCGTGGTGGGCAATATGGTCGAGACCGCGCCGGACATCGTACGGCGTATGGGCGACGAGGGGCATATCGTCGGCAACCACACGTATCACCACCCGGATATGTCCAAGATAGCCGCGCAGGAGGATTTTGAACAGGAGCTGGAAAGTCTCGCGGCGCTCTACCGGGAGACCACGGGCCGGGAGTTGTCCCACTACTACCGCCCGCCGCAGGGCAAGTACAGCGTGGAGAATCTCAAACAGGCCAAGGCGTTAGGCTACCGCACGATTTTCTGGAGCCTCGCCTATGTGGACTGGTATCAGGACAACCAACCGACGCATGAGGCCGCTTACGCGAAACTCTTGCCGCGCATTCATAACGGCGCGATAGTCCTCTTGCACTCGACCTCCCGCACGAACGCGGAAATTTTAGACGACCTTCTCACGCGCTGGGAATCTATGGGCTTTACGTTCGCGTCCCTCGACGAACTCCCCGGAACGTAACGCCATTGACTTTACGAATCACGTGACGCAATAAGGACGCGCAATCGGATTCCGGTTACGCGTCCTTATTTTCGTCCGTAGCGGTTTCGTCGCGCCAGTCCAGATAGAGCAACGCAATCGAAACGACGGTTCCCACGACCAGCGGCGGCGCGACAAATAACAGCGTAAAGCGCGCTATGAGCCTTTGCGCGTTTCCTTCGCCCCAAAGCAGCGCTTGCAGGGCAATGAAAATCCAAAGGACGTTCCGCAACAGTCGCCGATGGGCCAGTAACATTAACCGCGGCTCGTCGGGAATGCGCCAGCGCGTGAGCGTACAGAGCGCGGCGCCAATCAGGGCCGGGAACAGCGCCCGGATGAGCGTTGACAGCGGAAAGGGCGTTTGCGCCGTCAGATGGTTCAGCGGAACGACGCACAGCGCCGCGCAAGCCGTATAAGTCAGCGCGTAGAGCGGACTGAGGAAAAACGCCGTCCGGCTTTCCGCCAACGTTTCCCCCTCTTCAGGCCACAGGACATCCCGGAAGCGTCGCGCCGCAAGAATGTTTTTCGGGGCCGTCGCCTTGCCCGACTTGCGGTTTAGCCTTATCCGTTTCCCGGGAAAGTCGCGTCCGGCCTGCGGATAGATTCGCGTGGACGTAAGCGGAGGTTTGCGTTCCGGCGTCAGGTATTGCGGAGGGGTCGTTTTCGCCGGACGGCTGTCCGGACGCGGATAAGTCCGGGACGGCGTCTGGGCGCGGCGTTCGGGGTGTAAGGTTGTCCCGCGGCCTCTCGCGCCGCGTCCCGCCGGGCGTTCTTTATCCATAGTCGCGCCTCCTTCCATCCGAATCCGCCTACCGATTATAGACAGTTCTTTCCTGTCTGTCAATCGCCGTTTGGGGAAAGTATGCGTGCGGGAATCGTTAACAACATCGAAATCCGCCCTCATCCGGCGCTGCGCGCCACCTTCCCCCGTTCCGGGGGAAGGGTAGACTTGAAAGCGAAATCTTAACAACAACGCGGAATCATTGAGAAAACTTTGCAAAGTTGCGCGGAAAAATGAACGATTCCGCTATAGTTTTGGCCTTTCCCCATTCCGGGGGAAGGTGGCGCGCAGCGCCGGATGAGGGCAAGTTTCCGCCGCGCTAATAAAAACTCTTGCGCGGCCCGACGTTTTCCGCTATAATCGGCGTTGCCGACACCGCGAAAAATCGTAACGGGAGGGAATCGCAATGCGTATGGAACATGTCGCGCTGTACGTCAACGACTTGGAGGGGGCGAAGGCGTTCTTTACAAACTTCCTCGGCGGCGTCCCGAACGACGGCTATCATAACGTCAAGACGGGTTTCCGCTCGTACTTTATCCGCTTTGACGGCGGCGCGAGACTGGAAATCATGAACAAGCCCGGCATGGTCGACGCGCCCAAAGACTTGAATCGTACCGGATGGGCGCATGTCGCTTTCAGCGTGGGGAGCGCGGAGGCCGTGGACGAACTGACGGCGCGCCTGAAAGAATCCGGCTATGCGGTCGTCAGCGGGCCGCGCACCACCGGGGACGGCTATTATGAGAGCTGTATTGTCGCGCTGGAAGGCAATCAAATCGAAATCACGGTCTGACGTAGCGGCGTTTTCCGACGATACGCGCAAAATAGGGCGGCGGTTTCCAGCGATACGCGCAAAATACGGCGGCATTTTTGTGCAATATGCAAAAACAGTACAAAAAAGGCCCCGGAAGCGGAAATTTTACTTGATAATTCCCCGCGAAGGGCCTATAATACGAAAAGATTGTCA
>JAFSOM010000089.1 GCA_017447005.1 Oscillibacter sp. | reverse complement strand
ATATCTGGGCGTCGCGGACAAGCCGGAACTCGTCGTATATTTCAACGCCTTCTACCCGGATTACGAACTTGTCCCCGGCGAAGGGCCGCATACCCGTTCCGGACAGCTCAATAACCCCGGCTATCTCTACTCCGTCTACTATATGGGGCAAGTCCTCGGTATGAACGTCCTGATGAGCGGCGAGGAACTGACCATTGACGAGTATACCGTTACTTTCTCAAATCCGCAAAGCTACACGCTGATTCAGGCGAAACGGGATTCTTTCGCGTGGCTTGCGCTTCTGGGCGGACTTGTCGCCACATTAGGCTTATTTCTGGCGTTTTATATTCGTCCGGTGACGCTCTGGGCCGTCCGGGAGGAATCCGGCTGGACAGTGCGCGGACGTTCCCGCAAAGGCGGCGTACTGTTCCGCGAAGAGTTTTCCCGCGTCATCGGCGACGCCGGACAAGTTAACTATCCCGATACGGGGCAAACGGAAAATCAAGGCCCGGAACAAGTCGAAAATCAGGATACGGAAAATCAAAGCGCGGAACAAACGGAGAATCAGAACGCCGGACAAGTTGAACTTTCGGACGCCGGACAAATTCAAAATCCCGACGCCGGACAGGACGAAAGTCAGGGCGCGGGACAGGGAGGAAATGCAAATGCTGGAACTTGAAAACACGCTCTTTACGATAGTCTTGCTTCTCTATTTCGCCTCTATGATACTGTATTTTGTCTTTATCGCGGCGAAAAAGGAGAATCTTTCCCGCGTGGCGGTGGGCTTACAGGCGGCGGGTCTCGCGCTCCATACGCTCGCGCTGATTTGCCGCGGTATCGGCGCCGGACGCCTCCCCATGACGAATCAATATGAGTTCGCAACGTCATTTGCGTGGGCGTTATGCCTCGTCAGCGTGATTTTTATCGTAAAGTTCCGCTTTCCGGTATTGGGGGCCTGCGCCGCGCCGGTCACGTTCCTGATGATTGGCTACGCCGCCATGCAGTCCAAGGAAGTCCGCGAACTCATGCCCGCGTTACGCAGTAACTGGTTGGGATTCCACGTTTCCACCGCGATTATCGCCTACGGCGCGTTTGGCGTATCGTTCGCGCTGTCCGTGATTTTCCTGTTGCGGGAACGCGTGGAAAAGGGGAGTTTTCTTGACGCGCACATCCCGCAAAATGACAAGCTGGACGCCATCAGCTACAGAAGCGTGGCGTTAGGGTTGCTGTTCCTGACCTTTACCATCGTAACGGGGGCAATCTGGGCCGAAAGGGCGTGGGGCAGTTACTGGTCATGGGACCCGAAAGAAACATGGTCGCTCGTGACGTGGATTATTTACGCGGCGTATCTGCATTTACGCGTAAACCGTAGCTGGCAAGGCAAATCCGCCGCGTTATTCGCCGCGCTGGGGTTCGTGTGCGTGATTTTCACCTACATCGGCGTAAATACCTTTTTACCCGGTATCCACAGTTACGCGTAAGGGGGAACGGAAAGCGCTATCACGGCTTACTGATAGCGGTCTCGGCGTTCCGCTAATCGGACTGTTTCACCCGATTATTATCCAATGCGAGTATCACTTCTCCTATCGCGTCTGGCCCGCGTTCCTGATTGCGGGCTTGGCGTTGCTGATTGCTTCCGTCCATGCCGCCAACGTGATTGTCTCGTCGCTTCCGGGCGCGCATGCGGAGCGTTTTAGAGCAATACAAGAAATTATTGTGAATAGGGATTGACTATTTTAGAAAAAGCGTCTATCATATTTTGTTAGGGAAAGGGGGAACTTTGTACTGAAGAGGCGAAACGTTTCTTCAGTTTGTCATAATAATTGTTTTCCAAAAGCGACTGAGATTCCTGATTATTATGTGGGTTGAAATAAGGCCAATCCGAAGTATCACCGGACAGAGAGAACGCAAGATTAAAGCATAAACGGACGCCGCACGGCATTTTGACCGCGTGGCGTCCGCAAGTTATTCATTTAGGCCTTTGTAAACCCCTCCCCCTGTTCCCCTCCCCTTTCAGGGGTGGGGGAACGCATTTTGAAACGTAACATCAAAGAAATTAGGCCGCAAATTACGGAAAGTCCCCCCTGAAAGGGGGGATTTAGGAGGGTTACGCGATACTAGGATTTAGGGGGGTACGCATTCGCAAGCGCTCTACGCGCATTCAGTCCGGGAAGGCGGAACGGTATACCGCGAGCGCGGCGCGGTACATCTGATAGCAGTCGAGTTTGGCGACGGTCTCAAAGGGCGCGTGCATACTCAACACGGGTACGCCCGCGTCAAGGGTGGTAATGTTGCGCTGGGCCATGTACGCCGCGACGGTGCCGCCGCCGCCCGCGTCGACTTTGCCCAACTCCGCGATTTGCCAGATAACCCCGGCGTGGTCGAAAATCCGCCGCGCATAGGCTACGGTTTCCGCGTCGGCGTCGGACGCGCCCGACTTTCCCCGCGCTCCCGTGTATTTGCATAAGCCTATGCCGTAATTGAGGAACGCGGCGTTGCGTTTGTCGTACACGTCGGCGTAATCGGGGTCAAACGCGGCGGTCACGTCGGCGCTCAGGCAGAACGACTTCTCCCGGCAGGCGCGGAGCGTGACGCCTTGCGCCGCGCATAAGTCCTCCAAGAGCGTATCGAACGCGGCGGAACGCATACCCGTGACGCCCTCGGAGCCGATTTCCTCCTTGTCCGCAAGCATACACACGGCGGTTTTCTCCGGCGTCTCGGAGAGGTCAAGTAAGGCCTTCAACGCGCCGTAAGCGCATACCCTGTCGTCGTGCCCGTAGGCGCCAATCATGGAACGGTCAAAGCCGATTTCGCAGGCCGGCGACGCCGGAACCGCTTCCAGTTCGGCGGAGTTGAAATCGTCCTCGGTCACGCCGTATTTCTCGTTCAGCAATTGCATGACGGCGAGTTTGACGCGTCCGCTGTCGTCCTCGTCGCCTATCGGACGGCTTCCGACAAGCAGATTGAGCGTCTCGGCGGGAATCGCCGTCGCAAGCGATTTCTTCGCCTGTTCCTGTCCCAAATGCGGCAACAAATCCGTAATGACGAGTTTCGGGTCGCCGGGTTCCGCGCCGACGTTGACGGGAATCGTCGAGCCGTCTTTCAGGGCAATCACGCCGCGCAGTTCGAGCGGGATTGTCACCCACTGATATTTCCGGATTCCGCCGTAGTAGTGCGTTTTCAGGAACGCAAGCTCCTTATCCTCATACAGCGGCGTGGGCTTGAGGTCAAGCCGGGGGGAGTCGATATGCGCGGCGGCAAGTTGGATTCCCTCGGAGAGCGGACGCTTCCCGACGTGAATCAGCGTAACGGCCTTCCCGCGATTGCAAACGTAGAGCTTATCCCCCGCGCTGACGGCGTCCCCCCGTTGATAGCGGCGGTATCCGCGCTCTTCCGCCATGCGTACCGCCTCCGCCGCGCAGAGACGCTCCGTTTTGCCCCTGTTCAGAAAGTCGATATATCCGGCGCAGTAGGCCTCCATTGCGTCTCGGTCGGCGTCGCTGATACGGTCATAGCCGTTCTTTTTAGCGGTCAGCAGTTTCTTTTTCAGTTCCTTGTAGCCTTCGCTCATGGGTGTTATGTCCTTTCTTTATGTTTATGGGAACGCGTTCCTATCCGTCAATCACGGGGAGCGCGTTCCTGTCATTCAATCGCGGGAAACGCGTCGTTTTTTTTGACTCCCTCCGCCGTAACGCTTCTCCTCCTGCAACTGTTCAATCAGGCGGCGGAGAAAAATCCGGGCGTCCTTTAAAAACAGTTCCGGCGTGTCGGAGACGTTGTTCAGTTCATAGTCGCACTTGCCCCGGTAGTACTCATCCGACTTCTGGGCGAAAATCCGCATTCTCGCGTACTGTTCCGGGATGTCGTCGCGGGCCATAATGCGCCGTACCCGCATTTCCATGGGCGCGGTCACGGCGATGGTCGCGTCACAGAGACGGTCAATGCCGCTCTCGATAAGGTTCACCGCGTCCACCGCGCAAAGCCCTTCCTTTACGGACGCGATTTGCTCTTCCAGTACGGGCAGAAGATAGCGGTAGACAATGCCGTTGAGTTTCGCCATCTGGTCACGGTTCGAGAACACTTCCGCGCCTAATTTCTTGCGGTCGAGCGTACCGTCCACGGAGAACGCGCCGCGAAACGTCCGGCGAATTTCCAAGCGCATCGCGTTGTTTTCGTCCAGCAACTGATTATAAACCCGGTCGCAGTCAAGGACGCTCCCGCCCATTTCCTCCACGATTTGCAGAACCGTGGACTTTCCCGCGCCCGTGCCGCCCGTCAGGCCT
>JAFSOM010000088.1 GCA_017447005.1 Oscillibacter sp. | reverse complement strand
GCGCAGGACGAGGCGCAAGCCGCCGGAAACCGTATCGCGGGGTATCAGTTGCGCGTGGAGGAACGGCGTAAGAAGGCCGCCGGCGCCACCGAATTGCGTATGCAGTTGACCATGGATGTCGGCGCGGCGGATAACCGCATACGCATGCTCACCGACATGGAGCGCGATTATGAGGGATTTTCAAGGGCGGTCAAAGCGGTCATGCAGGCCGGGCCGAGGCTGTCGGGCATTCGCGGCCCCGTCGCCGAACTTATGCGCACCGACGCCGCCTATACGCTGGCGATAGAAATCGCGCTGGGCGCCGCCATGCAGAATATCGTCGTTGACCGCGAGGAGGACGCCAAACGCGCCATTGAGTTTTTGAAGCGTCAGGACGCCGGACGCGCCACGTTTTTACCGCTGACCGCCATTCGCGGCGACGAACTCCGCGAGGACGTATCCCGGGAGCCGGGTTTCGTCGGCGTCGCGTCGCGTCTGGTACGGTTTGACCCGCAATACCGCGCAATCTTCTATAACCTCTTGGGCCGTACCGTTATCGTGGAGAATCTCGACTACGGAATCGCAATGGCCCGCAAATACCGGAACGCCTTCCGCATTGTCACCTTGGATGGACAGGTTATCAACCGCGGCGGTTCCATGACGGGCGGTTCCGTGTCACGCGGTACGGGCGTGTTGAGCCGTAAGGCCGAACTCGACCGCTTGCGCGAACGCGCCGCGAAACTCCGTCAGGACTTGGAGGCCGCCAAAGCGCGGGAGGAGCAGTCGAACTGCGAACTGTCCGCCGCGCAGTACGATTTGGAGACCGAGGAGGAGGCGCGGCGGCGCATACAGGGCGAGATTGTGCGTTTGGAGGAGGCGAAACGCCATTTTGCGGAATCGCTTCCGGCCTTGCGCGAGGGCGTGCGGACGCTGGAAACGGAGCTTTCCGCGCTGGATACGCGCCTTTCGGAAAACAAATCGCGTCTTGCGGAACTGACGGCGGGCGCGGAGCGTCGCAATACCGAGGCGCGGGAGTGTCACCAACAGGCCGCCGACGCGTTCGCGGGACAATCGGAACTGCTCTCGAAGTCCGGGACGCTGGCCGAGACCATCACGGCGGAACGGGAGGCGTTGGCGGCGCTCACCGCCGAACGTGACGCCGCCGTAAGCCGCGCCGCCGACTTGCGCAAACTGTCGGCGGAGTTATCCGGCGGCGCCGAACAGAAAGAGGCCGCGCTCAAGGCTTACGAAGCGTCGATTCAAGAAGCCGAGGCGAAAATCACGGCCCGTCAGCGACAAAGCGACGCCTTACGCGAACAGGAAGCCGCGTTGCAAACGGAATTGTCCGCGCTGAATCAGGCCCGGCTCAATCTGGAGGGACAGCGCGCCGCGCAAAACAAGCGCAGTCAGGAGATGAACGAAAACCTGTTGCGCATGGAGCGGCTTGTCTCGAAGTTGGAGCAGAAACTTTCCGCCGGGGCCTTGGAGGAAAAGCAAATTATTGATAAAATGTGGGAGAGCTACGAAATTTCCCGCACGGACGCAATGGCCCAGCGTATCGAATTGGAGAGCGTACCGAAAGCGGCGCGGCGCGTCGGGGAACTCAAGCGCGAAATCCACGGCCTAGGGCCTATCAATATGGGCGCGATTGACGAGTTTGAGCGCGTCAACACGCGTTACACCTACCTGACCGACCAGCGCAACGACATTGACAAGGCCCGCGTCGAACTGGAAGGAATCATTAGCGAAATCACCAACCAGATGACGGTCATTTTCGCCCATCAGTTTGAATTGCTCTCCGAGAGCTTCCAGACGACGTTCGTGGAGCTATTCGGCGGCGGCGCGGCGCGTCTGGAATTGGAGGATAAGAACGACATACTGAATTGCGGCATAGAAATCAAGGCCCAGCCGCCCGGTAAGACGCTCAAAACCATTTCCCTGTTATCGGGCGGCGAAAAGGCGTTTGTCGCTATCGCGCTCTACTTTTCGATTCTGAAAGTCCACCCCACGCCGTTTTGCGTCATGGACGAGATTGAAGCCGCGCTTGACGATGTGAACGTCACGCGCTACGCCCGGTATATGCGCAATCTGACGGCGAAAACGCAGTTTATCGTAATCACGCACCGCCGCGGCACCATGGAGGAGGCCGACGTTCTCTACGGCGTCACCATGCAGGAACAGGGTATCAGCAAAATTTTGACGATTAACCTGAATGACATGACAAAGCAACTGAAATTGGACTAACGCCGCCTTTTCCCCGCACACGCGGGGGTGACCCCGACATGGCGAAGCAGTTGAAACTGGACTGCGCCTTTTCCCCGCACACGCGGGGGTGACCCTGACATGGCGAAGCAGTTGAAATTAGACTGAATCCGCGCAACGTATAATTCACAGGCAAAGGATGAAACATTATGGGCTTTTTCGACGCGCTGAAAAAAATCACGGGCAACGTATTCGGCACGGGTTTCACGGAGGCCGACGAAACCTTTTTTGACGAACTCGAAGAGCGTCTGATTCTCGCCGATTTGGGCATGGAGACCGCGACCGACGCCGTGGAGGAACTGCGGAAACTGGTCAAGCGCGACAACCTCAAAAGTCAGGAGGAAATCCGCTGGGCCTTACGCGTCATCCTCGAAGGACAAATGAGCGTCGGCGATACGGAGTTGGCGTTGTCCCCGACGCCCGCCGTGATACTGTTCGTGGGCGTCAACGGCGTGGGCAAAACGACTTCCATCGGCAAACTCGCGTACTATCTGCGACGGCGCAAGCGCAAGAAAGTATTGTTATGCGCCGCGGACACGTTCCGCGCCGCCGCCGGGGAGCAGTTGGAAATCTGGTCACAACGGGCGGGTTGCGACCTCATCCGTCAGAAGGAGGGCACCGACCCCGGCGCGGTACTGTTCGACGCCCTACAGGCCGCCAAGGCGCGTAAAATGGACGCCGTGCTAGTCGATACCGCCGGACGCCTTCACAATAAGGCGAATCTGATGGCGGAGCTGTCGAAACTGCGCAAAATCATTGACCGGGAATGTCCGGATTCCGCGAAGGAAACCTTACTGGTACTCGACGCCACGACCGGACAGAACGGCCTCATTCAAGCCCGTCAATTCCGCGACGCCGCCGGCCTGACCGGACTTGTATTAACGAAACTCGACGGTACCGCGAAAGGCGGCATTGTGATTCCGGTCACGAAGGAATTGGGCGTCCCGGTGAAACTGGCGGGCGTCGGGGAGGGTATCGGCGACTTACAGCCGTTCGACGCCCGCTCTTATCTGGACGCCGTCATTTGACCGATACCAACGGCAACACAGGGAAATCGACCGATACCAACGGCGCGAAGGAGAAGGGAGCGTTTGCCATGCTGAGAGAGGACGGACGGGAATTAAATCAACTGCGCCCCGTCAAAATCACCACGAACTATAGCAAATTCGCGGAGGGAAGCTGTCTCATCGAGTGCGGGGACACGAAAGTGCTCTGTTGCGCGAGCGTCGGCTTTCGCGTACCGTTCCACGTGCCCCGCGGCGAGGGCTGGGTTACGGCGGAATATTCCATGCTCCCCCGCGCCAATCGGGAACGCGAAAACCGTGACATTTCCAAGCTGAAACTGTCCGGCAGAAGCGCGGAGATTCAACGGCTTATCGGGCGTTCCCTGCGCTCCGCCGTGGACTTGACCCGCCTTGGAGAGCATACCATCACCGTGGACTGCGACGTGATACAGGGCGACGGCGGTACGCGTACCGCGTCGGTTACGGGCGGATTCGTCGCGCTGGCGCTGGCGTGTCGCTGGCTCATGGAGGAGCAGGAGATTTTTTCGTCGCCCCTGCGCCACTACGTGACGGGTATCAGCGCGGGCATTGTCGACGACTACGCCATGCTGGATTTGCAGTACAGCGAGGACAGCCGCGCTCAGGTTGACATGAACTGTATTATGAACGAGTTAGGCGAGATTATCGAAATACAGGGCACCGGGGAAGGACGCGCTTTCAGCGTCAGCGAACAGCAGGAGTTATTGCGGCTCTGCGCCAAGGGCAATAAGGAACTGTTGGCGATTCAACGGGAAGCGCTGGGAGGGAAGCTGTAATGTCGGAACGGTTCGTACTGGCGACGCATAACCCCGGAAAAGTGCGGGAAATGCGCGAGATTTTATCCGAACTAGGGTTAGAAGTCCTTGCGCCGGAGGATGTCGGCGTGACGGTCGACGTGGAGGAGACCGGCGCGACGTTCGCCGAAAACGCCATGCTCAAAGCGAAAGCTATCTGCGAGTTGACCGGACTGCCCGCTATCGGCGACGATTCCGGCTTATGCGTCAACGCGCTCAACGGCGGCCCGGGCGTCTATTCGGCGCGCTACGGCGGCGCGGACATTACCGACGAACAGCGGAACAAATTGCTCTTGGAGAGCGTCAAAGGACAGGGCACCCGCGACGCGCATTTCACTTGCGCGATTGTCTGCGCGTTCCCCAACGGCGACGAAATTACCGCCGAAGGCCGTTGCGACGGCGTCATTAGTTATATTCCCATGGGTACGGGCGGATTCGGCTATGACCCGGTGTTCAACTATCCGCCGAAGCTGAAGACGTTCGCGCAGATGACGCCGGAGGAGAAGTCGGAGATTTCGCACAGGGGCAAGGCGTTGCGGGCGTTCGCGGAAAAGCTGGGCGCGTACCTGAGCGAGTTAGCGTGGAAGGAATTGGAAGAGGAAAAGGCGCAACAGGAACCCGCGCCGGAAGCGTCAGAGGACGCGGAGGAATCCGCCGACGCCGCGCCGGAAGTCGCGGAGACGCCGCAACCCGTGCCGGACGAAAATCCCCCCTCTGTCGCTGCGCGACATCTCCCCCCAGAGGGGGGCGACACGGAAGCGTCAGCGTCGCAAGAGGACGCCGCGCCGGAAGTTACGGAGAGCGCCGAAGAATCACCGGACGCCGCGCCGGAAGCGTCGGAGAGCGCCGAAGAATCACCGGACGCCGCGCCGGAAGTGTCAGAGGACGCCGAAAAATCACCGGACGCGGACGCCGTGACGGAAGAAGCGGACGCCGTAGAGACGCCGGAGAGCGTAACGGAAACGACGCCGGAAGTCACGGAAGGCGCCGAAGAATCAGCGGACGCCGCGCCGGATAATGCGGAAGCGTCGGAGGACGCGGAAACGCCCGACGGCGCGGAACATCATCCACATAAAAAGAAGAGGAAACGGAAAAAACATCACTAAGGGAGTTTCAGCATGACACCGAAAGAACGCGCCCGTTTGCGCGGGCTTGCGAACGGTATCGACACCGTTTTACAGATTGGCAAGGACGGAATCGGGGAAAATCTCATCCGTCAGGCGGATATTACCCTAGAGGCGCGGGAACTGATAAAGGGCCGTGTGCTCGACGGCTGTGTGGACTACACCCCGCGCACGGCGGCGGAGACGTTAGCCGAAGCGACGCGTAGCGAGGTCGTGCAGGTTATTGGCTCGAAGTTCGTGCTCTACCGCAAGAAATCGGAGGAAGCGACGATAAGGAAAGCGGAGGCGCCGAAAAAACACGCGAAACCGTGTCAGCGGAAGCGCGCCCAAATGTCGGAAACCCGTACAAGGCCCGACAAAACGCCGTCGGCGCCGAGACATGGCGGGCCGCGGAAGCCGTCAACGGAAAATCGCGCCGGACAGCGCAAGCCGTCAACGGCGAACGGTAACGGGCCGCGCAAAGTGTCGCCAAACCGTAGCGAACCGCGCAAGGCGGCGGCGTTAGACCGTAGCGAACCGCGCAAGGCGGCGGCGAACCGTGACGAACCGCGCAGGGCGTCGGCGTTAGACCGTAGCGAACCGCGCAAGGCGTCGGCGGCGAACCGTGACGGACAGCGCAGGGCGTCGGCGTTAGACCGTAACGGGCCGCGCACGGCGGCGAAGCGTAGCGCATACGGCGGAAACAATCGTCCGACGCGTAACGGAGAGAATCGCCCGACGCGTAACGGAAACAATCGCCCGACGCATGGCGGAAAGAATCGCAAGTAAAAGGAGGCGGACGGATGAAAATCGGCGTATACGGCGGCACATTCAATCCGCCGCATTTGGGACACGTCGCGGCGGCGCGGGCCGTCGTGGAGACACTCGGCCTACAGGAACTCTACTTCATCCCCGCCGGACTGCCGCCCCATAAAGCGTTGCCCGTCGGCGCCCCCGACGCTCAAAAACGTCTGGAAATGACGCGCATGGCCGCCGAACAGTTGCATTTGCCCATCCCCGTGCGGACGCTGGATGTCGAATTACGCCGCGACGGGAAAAGCTATACCGTAGAGACGCTCGAAACGCTTCACGCGCAACAGCCCGACGCGGAACTCTGGCTCTTACTCGGCGCGGATATGTTCCTTTCCTTGCATACGTGGTATCACACGGAGCGCGTATTATCGTTGGCGGGCGTGGCGGCGTTCGGGCGTACCGGCGAGGACATGGACGCGCAGTTCTCCGGACAGCGTGAGCGGCTTTACCGCGCATTCCCGCAGGCGCGTATTTTCACGCTTGCCATTCCCGACGTGATAAACGTATCGTCAACGCAAGTCCGGGAAACCCTAGCGCGTGGCGGCGGCGTGAATCTGTTGCCCCCGGCGGTCTACGGCTATATCCTCCGCGAGAAGCTCTACGGGACGGACGCCGATTTGAAACGGCTTTCGCTGTCCCAACTCCGCCCCGTGGCCCTGTCCTACCTGAACCGCCGCCGCATTCCGCACGTGCTCGGAACCGAACAGGAGGCCATACGGCTATGTATCCGCTACGGCGGCGACGTGGAGAAGGCCCGCCGCGCCGCCTTGCTCCATGACTGTACGAAACGCCTCAACGCGGAGGAGCAGTTCGCCCTCTGCGACCGCTACGGAATCGCGCTTGACGACGTGGAACGCGCCAACCCGAAACTCTTGCACGCGCTGACGGGGGCCGCCGTCGCCCGGGAGCTGTACGGCTTTGACGCGGAGACGGTCAACGCCATCCGCTACCATACCACGGGCCGCGCTCATATGAGCGTACTGGAAAAAATCATGTACTTGGCGGACTACATAGAGCCGTCACGGGATTTTCCCGGCGTGGAGGAGTTGCGCCGGGTATGCTATGAGAGCCTTGACCGCGGCCTGATACTGGGCCTTGAAATGACGGTCAGAGAAATGACGGAGCGCGGAGAGCCTCTGCACCGCGCCACTCTGGAAGCATTGGAGGATGTGAAACGGTAACATGAAAAAATACAATCAACAGTATACGAGAATGGGCGGAAGATACAATTCCGTTTACCCGATGTATCGGCCTGTCAGAAGAAAAAAGCGTAGCAGAGTGATTCCGCTGTTGCTCATTATCCTGATGCTTCTGGTTCTGATTGGTCACACGCTGTGGCAGAGAATGTTTGTCCGGCCCGTCGTGAGCGTCGACAACGAGACTTCCGACGAGCAAATCGACTTCTCCGGGGCCGACCGTATCGGCGCGATACAGTCCGGCGGCTTCTCCTCCGACGACGAAACCTTGGACTACGGCGAGGGTATCCGCCCCGTCAAAAGCGGCCTGCGCAAGAGCGAGGACTTTTATACCGTCCTTGTGCTCGGACGCGATACGGGCGGCGGCGGCAATACCGATACCATGCTCTTGGGCAGTTACGACGTGACGAATCAAAAGGCTTACGTGATGTCGATTCCCCGCGATACCATGATTAATGTGCCGTGGGACGTGAAGAAAATCAATTCCGTTTACAGTTACTACGGCGGCGGGCAGAAGGGCATTCAGGAAGTCTACAAGGAAGTCTCCCAGTTGGTAGGCTTTGAGCCTGATTTCAAAGTCGTCGTCGAGTGGGAGGCCGTCGGAAAGATTGTGGACGCCATCGGCGGCGTATGGTTCGACAACCCCTACCCCATGGACTACCACGACCCGAAACAGGATTTGGTTATCGAGCAGGAGCAGGGCTACCGCCTTCTGTCCGGCGACGACGCCATGCAGGTTATCCGCTGGCGCGCCAACGATAACGACAGTCCTTACGGCTACCGTAAGAAAAACGGCGGTATCGGCGATTCCGGGCGCATTGAGTTACAGCAGAATTTTCTGAAGGCCCTCTTCCGGCAAATGCTCACCATTCAGAACGTGCGCAACATCAACAAAATCGCCAAAGTCTGCGAGGAGACCGTCGACACCGATTTGACCTTGCAAAACATGCTCTGGTTCGCGCAAAAGGCCTTCATGGGCGGACTGGGCATGGAAGATATTGAGTTCTTCACCATGCCTTGGTACGGCGCCAGCGTCTGGAGCCGTTCCTATAAGCAGAATCTTTCCTATGTCTGTCCGCAGTCGAGCAAGCTCTTGGAGGCGGTCAATACGAAGTTAAGCCCGTTTGTCAAGGAGTTTGAGCTGTCCGACCTTGACATTATGTCGGTACGGAGCAACGGAACGTTACGTTCCTCCACCGGATACGTCGAGGACAGGGAAGCCCTCAAAGTCCATCAGGATTGAGCGGCGGAACGAATCAACCGCCCGAAGTCGCCCCCCGGAACGGGGGAGATGTCGCCGTCAGGCGAGAGAGGGGGGAAGAAGTCCGGAACGGGGGGAGATGTCACGAAGTGACAGAGGGGAGAATGCCCCACCCGGCCCCCTCCCGGCGCTACGCGCCACCCTCCCCCAAAGGGGGAGGGCTTAGGGCGGCGGAAACCCAAGCGCGTAAGGGAAACCGGAACGCGTAAGAAGGCAAATCGCGTAAGGAAATGCGAGTCAACGGAAAACGGAAAGGAGCCTCTATGACACCGAAAGAACTGGCAATCATCGCGGCGAAAGCCCTTGACGATAAGAAGGGCAAGGAAATCGCCGTCATCGAAATCGCCGACCAAACCACGCTGGCGGATTATTTCGTCATCGCTACCGGCAACTCCAATACGCAGATTAACGCCCTTAGCGGCGCCGTCGAAAAGGCCATGCACGAGCAGGGCGGGGAGCCGTTACTCCACCGCGAGGGCCACCGTGACGGCACATGGGTGCTCTTGGACTACGGAAGCGTCGTCGTGCACATTTTCTCCGCCGAGGCGCGGGAGTTCTATTCGCTCGAACGCCTCTGGAGCGACGGAAAGCGCATGGACCTTGCATTCTTGCGCGAGGACTGACGCCGACGCCGAAAGCCTTCCCCGTCGGGGAGGGCTTTTTCCGCGATTCGGAAAGCGTAAGGACGCGGAAGGTTTTGATTGGCGCGCCGGATGAGGGTGAATTGGAATCCCGTCCGGAAACCGTGAAAAAAAGTCGCAAACCCTCTTGCAATCCGGCGAAACATCTGTTACAATAACTTTCCATGCAACGCGACAGTAGAAAGGAGGTGCGGAAATTGCCGAACATCAAATCCGCCAAGAAGCGCGACCTCATCGGGAAAGCTCGCAACGCCCGGAACCGCGCCCGGAAATCCGATATGCGTACCGCCGTGAAGAAGTTCGAGGCCGCCGCCGCTGAGGGCGACCGTACCGGCGCCGAGACCGCTTACCGGGTAGCCGTCAAGAAGGTCGACCAAGCCGTAGCCAAGGGCGTACTCCATAAGAACGCCGCCGCGCACAAAAAAAGCGCCATGACCTTGAAACTCAATCAGGTTGGCTGACCATTCTCCCCGAAGCCGCGCTTTTACGCTGTGTTTCGGGGAGATGTTTTTATTGCCCCGCGCAAGGAAAGGAGAATCCGCTATGCCGTTGTTCGATACCCACGCGCACTACGATTCCACGCGCTTTGAACCCGACCGCGAAAGCGTACTGTCCGCCTTACCCGGCGCGGGCGTCGAACTCGTCGTGAATCCCGGGTGCGACATTCCGTCGTCCTATGCGGCGCTGGAACTGGCGCGACGCTTTCCGTATGTCCGCGCCGCCGTGGGGCTACATCCCGAGGACTGCGACGGCGCCGGGGAAGCCGAATTTCAGGAACTGCGCCGCTTATGCGCCGAGCCGGAAGTGGTAGCCGTGGGCGAAATCGGGCTGGACTACTACTGGAAGGAGAACCCGCCGAAAGAGTTTCAGCAGACCGTTTTCCGGCGTCAAATCGAACTGGCGATTGAGCTGGATTTGCCCGTCATCGTGCACGACCGCGAAGCCCACGGCGATTGTCTGTCGATTGTGCGGGACTATCCGGAGGCGCGGGGCGTGTTCCACTGCTTTTCGGGTAGCGCGGAAATGGCGGAGGAACTGTTAAAACGCGGGTGGTATCTGGGCTTTGACGGCCCCATCACGTATCCGAAGGCGCGGCGGGCCGCGGAAGTCGCGGCGATTGCCCCGTTGGACAGAATCGTTGTCGAGACGGATTCGCCCTATCTGACGCCCGTGCCGAATCGCGGGAAACGCAATGACAGCCGGAATCTTCCGTATATTGTCGAAAAGCTCGCCGAGTGGAAGGGCGTCAGTTATGAGGAAATGGCGCGGGCGACGTGGGAGAACGGCAAACGCCTGTACGGGATTGCCTGAACGGGCGCGATTTCAAAATTTTTCTTGAAAAAAACGGCGCGGAAGTCGGTTTTCCTGTGGCGCTCAGGCGCGGAACGTGGTATAATAGGTCGAATGTTGTGACCAACCGACGGAGGCGCCTTGCGTTTCCGATAGAATTTGAGGAGGAATCATTGCCATGAGCAACAGCGTTACGGTAAAAATCTGCGGCGAGGAGTTCAAGCTGATTACGGACGATTCCATAGAGTATACGCAATCGGTGGGCAGTCGGGTCAGCGCGGAGATGCAGAAGATGTTAGCGAAGCGCGTCGGACGCATGGACGCCGCGATTATGGCCGCGCTGAATATCGCCGACGAACTGTTCAAAATGCGCGAGACCGACGAACAGCTCCGCGCCCAGATTAAGAGCGCGTTGGACGAAGCCGCCGCCGCCAAAGCCGAAGTCAACGCGCTCAAGCGGGAGTCGGTGAATCTGCAAAAGCGTCTGGAGAAGGCCGAGAAGGCGCAGAAGG
>JAFSOM010000005.1 GCA_017447005.1 Oscillibacter sp. | reverse complement strand
TCGGCGGTGTAGCGGAAGTTCAGCGGCACGGCGACCGCGCCCGTTTTCAGGACGCCGAAGTAGATGGGCAGCCATTCCAGACAGTTCATAAGCAGAATGGCGACTTTCTGGCCCTTACGGATACCCCGCGACAGCAACAGATTCGCCACGCGGTTGGCTTTCTCGTCGAACACGCCCCACGTAATTTGGCGCACGTAGGGCGTAGGCGCGGTGGGCTGAATCAGCTCGTACTCCTTCCAAGTGACGCGTGGGGCTTCCTGTACGTCGGGATTCATTTCCACAAGGCAGATTTCATCCCCGTAAAGTTTGCTGTTACGTTCCAGCAGGTCGGTGATTGGCATAAGCGGCAACATTCCTTTCGTGCGGGCGGACGCGATTCCGCGCTTTATTGATTTTCGCCTTTAAAGTGGCATAGCCTGTTTGGGGCGAAAAGTAGCATAGCCTATTTGAGGCGAATTGTCAACCCCAATCCGCTGACCGGTCGGTGTCAACTTTTTGTAGCTTTTTTCGGAGCCGCCGAAACCCCCATTCCCGACAGCGAAGCAAAGCAATTTTCGGACTCATACGGAACAAAGACGTTCCTTTCCGTGTCCTTATTTGGCGCGCCGCGTGACCGGGGTCGCAGTTCAGGTAAGCGGTCAGCGTCTAGCCGTTCGTTTTATCGCTGTTGACAACGTATTAAATCGCGTCGTTCAGTACGCCTTTCCGCGCCAGCATTGTTGTGACCGCCACATTGATTTCCCCTTTTCCATCGTAATGAAAACCTGCGTCAGTCCGCGTCCGCCGAGCATGAAAAAACGGCGAACCCGGACAGGTTCGCCATGCTTTCGGAAGGCGCGTTTTCAGATATTTTCCACGGGAATTTCCATCCCGCTGTGAAGTTCGTGAAGTTGTCCGTCCATGATTTCCCGCATAAGCGCGAACGCCCGCTGACCCGTGCAATGCCCGGAATAAAATTCCGTATCCATACGGGCAAGCTCCCGCGCCGTTTCCCGGATTTCCGTCAGTTCCTCCGGCGCGTACTCCCCGCGCTTCATGAAATGAAAGCCGCTGAACACGGCGTCGGGATTTCTGCCGTACTTCTCCCGGAAACGGTCCAGCGCGTTCAGAATGCCGTTATGGGCGCAACCGGAAAAGAGATAAAAGCGCCCCGACTGCCTGACGACCAGCGCCTGTTCATGGGAAAAGCTGTCCTGTACGAACGCCCCGCCGTCCAGCCGTTTCAGGGAGCGGTTGCTCGCGGGCCAGAGCCGACGCCCCGTGATATGCCCAAGAACGCTCAATTCGCCGTCAATGTCCGCGTCGCCGTCGAGGAAACGAATCTGCGGAAGGGCGGCGATTTCCGGGTTCATGCCGATATAATGGAAGCCGTCCTCATCCATAGCGTAATACGGGAGTTCCGCCGTGCGCTGGACGTAAATCACGGCGCGGGGGTTGCGCTGTACGAAAGGCAGGACGCCGCCCGCATGGTCATAGTGTCCGTGGCTGACAAAGACGGCGTCCACGGTTTCCAACGGAACGCCCAGAAGGGCGGCGTTATCGAGAAAGGCGGCGCTCGCTCCGGTATCCGACAGAATCCGCCGCCGTTCCGTTTCGATATAGAAGCTCAGGCCGTGTTCAAAGGCGCATCCGGCGGGGCCGGGGGAATTTTCCATCAGCGTGACAATCCGCATGGCGCGTTCCTCTCTGAAATGAAATCGGCGTTTGCGTTTAGGATAATAACGCTTTCTTTTTCCGTCACGATTTTCGGGGGTCGAAGCGGAATTTTTCCACCAGTTCCTTCAAAGTCCGCGCCTGAACGGACAGTTCCTGACTGGAAGAGGCCGTTTGTCCGGACGTGGAACTGTTGTTTTGAATGACGCCGGAAATCCGCTCGATACCCTCCGAGACCTGCGAAATGGAATCCGACTGCGTTTCGGACGCTTGCGCAATCCGGTTGACGGCGGCGGCGATAGTTTCCATATCGTCCGCAGTCGCGGCGAGGTTCGCCGCCGTTTCGTCGGCAAGGCCGCCGCCGCGCCGCACCGCCTCCCCGGACGCTTTTATTAATTCCGTCGTGCGCTGGGCGGCCTCCGCCGTGCGCGAGGCGAGCGTCCGCACCTCGTCGGCGACGACGGCGAAGCCTTTGCCCTGCGTCCCGGCCCGCGCCGCCTCCACCGCCGCGTTGAGCGCGAGAATATTCGTCTGGAAAGCGATGTCGTCGATGAGCTTGATAATCTTATCAATTTCGGCGGAAGTCTCGCCAATTTCCGACATGGAACGGGTCAGAAGTTTCATCCGCTCGTTACTCTCGGAGACGCGCCGCGACGCCGCGTTGACCTCGTCGCTGACGGTTCTGGCGTCGTCGGCGTTTCGGCGCACCTGTTCGGAAAGCCCGGAGACCGCGTCGGAGAGCGTCCGGACGGCGGAGGCCTGTTCCGACGCGCCGTCGCTGAGAATCCGGGAATCTCTGGACAGCGCGCCCGCCCCCGCGGAAACCTGCCGGGAGGACTGGTCAATCCGGGAAATCGTATCGTTGAGAGAATCGGAGATATTGTCCAGCGCGGTTTTGACTTTCGAGAACCCGCCCGCGTAATCCCTCTGGAGTTGGAACATCAGATTCCCGCCCGCGATTTCGTTCAGAACCGCCGAAATTTCGTCGATGTAGCCGATATAGGAACGTAGGCGCTCCGCCGTTTTCCGGAAGTTGTCCGCGAGGGTTCCGAACTCGTCGTTGGAGCGGAAATCGAGCGTTTCGTCCAGATTCCCGCCCGCAATGCCCGCCGCCGCGAGATTCAGTTTCCCCAGCGGGAGAATCACGGCGCGGAACAGCGCGATAATTATCAAAACGCTCAAAATGGCGATTGTCACAGCCGCCGCGACGGTCAGACGCACGGTTAAAGTATGCGCCTCCCGCGTCATTTCGGCGTATGGCGCGAATGTGACGGCCATCCAGCCGCTGTCGGGAACGCGGGCCAGACAGTACCGGACGGTTTGCCCGTCAACGTCCGCCTCGCGCATTCCCTC
The DNA here is from genome assembly GCA_017447005.1 of Oscillibacter sp. Taxonomy (GTDB): domain Bacteria; phylum Bacillota; class Clostridia; order Oscillospirales; family Oscillospiraceae; genus Oscillibacter. The sequence continues at coordinate 4,147 of JAFSOM010000005.1, read as the reverse complement.
CTGACGGCTTTCAATCCACTGCCGCGCCGACGCGTAAAGCGGCGTTTCCGCAAGCTCCGCAAACGTCAGCCCCGTCGCCTCGCGGTTTCCGGCGCCGATAATCATGGAGGCGTCCGCGTCCGCGATGAACGCGCCGCCGCTTTCCCCGATTTTTACGTCAGAGACAATGCGGGAAATTTCCGCAAGCTCCACATCTCCCGCCGCGACGCTCCGGAGATTGCCGTAGCTGTCCCGGAACGCGGCGGACGCTGGCGCCACAATCTCATGCGTGATGGCGTCGAGATAGGGCGCGCCGAAACGGAAATCGGAACGGTTCAGCCCGTCCAGATACCACCCGCGCACAGTCGGGTCAAAGGACGCGTCGGGAACCCATGTTCCGTGAATCATCCGCCCGTCCGTCGTGCCGACGTACAAGCCGCCCGGAAATGCGCTGTCCGGGTTCGTCATGCGCCGGATACAGGCCAACTCTTCCTCCGGCGTCATCTCCGAGGATTCCAGCGCGGCGCGCTGGGCGTCCAACTGCGCGATTATCGCGTCCATCCATGTTTTCGTCTGCCGGACGAGGCTCCCGGCTTCCGTTTCCATCAGCGTTTCGCCCTGACGGACGATAATGTTGGATGTGGCGCCGCGGACGACGAAAATCAGCGCGGTCACGACAATGACAATCGCGGGAATGACGAATCCCGCCAGTTTTACCGCCACGCTGACAGTTTGTCCACGCGTTCCGTTCGTTTTCCGTTTCTCTGCGCTCATTTGCATACAGCCTTTCTCCGTTTCTTCGGCTTCTCCGACGCGTCCGTATCGACGGCGCAATCGCTCAATGGTTCGGTTCTCTTTCCGCCCCGGCGGCGCGTATTTCCGCGTTGGTTTCCTCCGGCGCCATTTCCGGCGCGTCCTCTACCTCTTCATGCGCAGTCGCCGCTCGCGCTTTCGCTTTCGTCAACCAGTTTTCAGGCAGTAGGGCGGGAAACGGAAGTCCCGCGCCATCCGGGTTCTCTCTACCAATATCCGGAACGCGGCGCTCAAATCCATTCCAAGGGCTTCGTAAATCGCCACGCAGTCTTCCCGGAGGGCTTTATCCGACCGGAACTGGTTCAGCGCCTGCTCGCCTATAACAGCCTCCTTGCATGCAAAACAATGGGTTTCAGCATAGTTTCACATATGGAGTATAGCATAGTAATACAAAAATGTCAACGCGTGATTTGAGGACGCCATGACAAAGTATGCGTGTAGCAATCGTTGGCAAGTTGCGCGCAATCGAACCCTTCCCCCTGTCCCCCTTCCCTTTCAGGGACGGGGGAACGAAATCCGGAAAGGCGATAGTAAAATAAATTTCAGTTGAAAGCAAACGAAAAAGCCAATTTTTGAAGATTTCACGCATATTCGAGCGTTCCCCCGCCCCTGAAAGGGGAGGGGGTCAGGGGGAGGGGTTTTCCATCCGAAAGTTTACTTGCCAATGAAAATTTTACGCATACCATGACAAACGCATGAAAGGGAACCCCATCTGTCAAATGACGGAGAAGGAAAGAGACAAAAGCGCAAAAAATCCCTTATGTTTTACACAAGCGCGAGTTGAAATGCCCTGCTTGCGGACGCTATCGAAAGCGAACAGGCCACGCTGTCGCTTTCTCAGGCCAAGCGTATGCCGCAACTCAGCAGGCTTAACGCGCTGGACGCGGACATGGCGCTTGCCGTTATGTCGGAGGAAAAGAAACCGGAACAGTATGACCTTACCATTTCCGGCGAGAAACTCCGCAAGCGCGGAGAGGATAACCGCCCCCTTCAGGGGGGACTTTCCGAGACTTGCGATATGATTTCATGTCCAGTTCCCGTCCCTTCCCCTGAAAGGAGAGAGGAACGGAGGGTGATGGTTCTTTAAATTCATGGCATTGCGTTTTTCTGGCGGAGACAGAAAACAGGCGCTCTCCATGCGGCGGCGGACGCTCGGCCTTTTGGTGATTTTGCACAAAGAAAAACATAATATATCATTGAACCGAATTTTATGCACATTGCACACAAATCTGCGGAAACGCCCTTGACATTCGTATGAGAAAGCGTATAATGCCCTCACTACGGAAGGCGGATAAACCGCGTCCCAATAATCGTTTTTGAAAGGGAGTGTGTGTTTTGAGAGCAACGTCTTTTCTGCGTCTGGCTTCTTTCGGCATACGAACCATTCTGTTCCGTGAGAAAAAGCCCATCCTCGGCACAATTATTCTCACGGACAAGTGTAATCTCCATTGCCGCCACTGCTCGGTGAATAATTTAACGGCGGTCATTTATCCCTACCGTCAGATTCACGACGAAATGCGGACGCTCTACGCTATGGGGATTCGCATTCTGTTTTTTTGTGGCGGGGAGACGCTCCTGTGGCGGGACGGAGAGCGAACCGTCCGCGACCTCGTGCGGGAGGCCAAGGACATGGGATTCCTGATTGTGAACCTCGTCACCAACGGCACCTTCCCGCTGGATGTGCCGGAAGCGGACCTAATTCTGTTGAGCATGGACGGAGACCGGGAACGGCATAACCTCATCCGCGGCGATACCTACGATAAAATCCTCGAAAACGTACGGAGCGCGACCTCGGATAACATCTGCTTTTATATGGCGGTCAATCAGTTAAACCAGGGGGCGGTGGCGCATGTATGCCGTCTGGCTAGGGACACGAACCACGTACGGGCTGTTTCTTTCAACTTTCACACGCCATATCCGGACACGCAGGCGCTGGCGCTGAAGCGTGAGGAAAAAGTCGAGGTCTGCCGAACCATCTCGCGCATGAAGAAAGAAGGCGTACCCGTCTTTAACCTGGAAAGCGCGTTCCCGTACTTGATTGACGGCACATTTCCAACGCCCTGTCATCAGTGCGTGGTGCTCGAAAATGGAAAGTTGAGCGTTTGCGGGCGGTGTATCCATATACCGGGGCTTTGCGAACACTGCGGATATTTCTTTGTAGCTGAGTATACGCTTCTCTTTGACGGGAATCCCCGCATCATCATAGAAGCGCTGCGGACATATTTGAGGTACATTTGACATGAGTTTTCTGACGACTATCACACGTATGTGGCTGACCCGTTCTCTAGAACCGTTCCGCTTTCGTAACGAGTATGACGAGGCGCTCCCTTTTCAGGAGTGCGAACGCCTCGGCCTTTATGTTCATATTCCTTTCTGCAAGCGTATCTGTTCTTTCTGCCCTTACTGCAAGGTTCCGTATCGGGAAGAACTGTGCAATCGCTATATTGACGCGTTGCTGCGGGAAATCCATATGATTGGCGGACAGTACGAGGGGCAATTTCCCGCAACCAGTTTGTATTTCGGCGGAGGCACACCGGCGCTCGCTCACGGACGCATTGGAGAAGTAGTCTCCGCTCTGCGGGAACATTTCGTGATTACGGACGGAATCGGACTGGAATTGCATCCCGACAATGTGACGGTTTCCACGTTGGAAGAGTTGAAAGCGGCCGGCGTGACCAAAATCAGTATCGGCGTCCAATCCTTCCATGAAAAGTATCAGCGGATTTTGGGACGGAAGTCTGTCCGGCCCGAAGCGCTCTCCGAGGCGCTCTCCGCCGTCCCGTTTGAAACTGTCTCCATGGATTTTATTTTCGCGCTCCCGGGTCAGACCTTTGACGACATTAGAGCGGATTTGGAAACCGCGTTCCGGAGCGGCGCGAACTGCGTCGCAATCTATCCCTTCATTGACTTTGACTTTACGCCCAGCGACGTTCCCGTCATGCGTCCGAAGGAAAAGCGTGTCTTGTTGGACAAGATTACCCGTTACTGCGCAGAACAGGGATGGAAACGCGAAACAATCTGGACATTTTCATCCGTCCAGAACGCCCGGTATTCCTCCATGACGCGGGAAAGCTATCTGGGTTTTGGCTGTTCCGCCGTCTCTCTGCTGAGGCAGCAATTCAAAGTTAATACCTTCTCCGTGGAAGAATACTGTCGTCGCATTGACGCGGGGAAACTTCCCACATCGCTTACCCTGCGATTCACGGAACGTCAGAGAATGGTGTATTGGCTGTTCTGGACAGCCTACGGAATGCGGGTAGATTCCAGAGACTTTGAACACTATTTCGGCGTGCCACTGCGCAAGATGTACGGCGCTGAACTGGCGGCTGCCATACGCGCCGGACTTGCCACGGAG
>JAFSOM010000087.1 GCA_017447005.1 Oscillibacter sp. | reverse complement strand
TCTCACCGCGTCAAGCAAAACATATCCCTCTTTTGACCCCTCTTTTCTTGCCATATTGGAAACAATCAGAGAAATCTTATGGTTTTTCAAATAACGTAAAGCCAATTGCGTGCTTGATGCTACCGTAATAGAGATTCCGAGGTTTCTCAAAGTCTCGCGTTCATAGGCATTATTTTTGGGCTTATCGTCTACCCATAAAATCTCCTCTCGTGGACTGGTCTCCGTCACCGCTTCTCCGTCTACCGTCCCGTCCGCGGGAATTTGAGCCGCGTCTACGGGAGAACTTTCGGGCGTGTCCATGGGAGAGCCGCAATCGGGACAAAATTTGCTGTCACTTACTCTGCCGCAAACCGGACAGGGCTTGCCCTTGACCATCGTAATCTTGTCGCTGTGCCACTCGGAAACGCTAATTGTGACGGAATCGCCTTGCGAGGCGCCTTTACAGGGCATAAAAACGCTCTGCGCGTTCAAGCGTTTCATAAAGTTCTCAAGCCCCCGGAATTGATAGAGTTTGACGGCTTGAAACTGCCGTAAGTACATTCTCAATCCGCGCTCAATCTTCACGTCTTCCAGATAAACGGACACAATCGCCTTTTTATCTGACAGCATTTCGGAAATTTCCGCCTTGCAGTGCATAGACGCTACAGAGTTACTTGAATGAAAGACAAGACAAACAGCGGACTGTTCCAAGTGGTCGTAAATGGTGTTCATCCACTCAAAGCTCCATGGGATTCCTTCGTCGTACCATATCCGGTAGCCCTGTTGGCACATGGATTCCAGTATCGGGAAAACGGTTTCGGTATCGCGGTGGCTGTAACTGACAAAGATAAACGGTTCGGGGCCTTCATAGGGCGCAAAGGAGAAAGGCATATCATCCATTTTCCATTCCTCTTTCGTGATTCCGCGTCCCGTCCCCCTCCCGGCGAACGGAGAAGAGGAACGGGACAGGCTTAGTGTCAGTCGTCCGGGGCGTCGTAGAAGTCAAGGAAGGAATACGCGTTTCCATGACGCTTAAAGCCGGGGAACGTGTCCAACTGTACGCCGTGAATGGCGCGAAAGATACTCTTTTCGATGTTCGGATTGTCGCGCTTGAGCGTGCGAATCAGCGTCTTAATTTCCTGACGCTTGCTCGCGCCGATACCGTCCGCGGACGCGTCCCGCGCCTCCGTAAACCGACAGGCGCATTGCAGGAAACGTAAGCCGTTATAGTTCTTCCACGCGATGATTGCGTCCTCGTGGATACAGTAGAGCGGGCGGATGAGTTCCATACCCGGGAAATGCTGACTATGCAGTTTGGGCGGCATGGCTTGCAGTTGGGCGCCGTAGAAGAGGCCCAGCAACGTCGTCTCTATCACGTCCGACATATGGTGCCCCAGCGCGATTTTCGTACAGCCCAGCTCACGCGCCTTTTCGTACAGAAACCCCCGGCGCATACGGGCGCATAAATAGCACGGGTTCTTCTCCGTCTGAAAGGCCACGTCGAAAATATCGTTCTCAAAGACCGTAATCGGGATTCCTAAGCGTTCGGCGTTGTCCCGGATGAGTTGCAGGTTTTCGGGGCGGTAGCCGGGATTCATGACCAGAAACGCCAGATAAAACGGGCGGTCAGTATGCCGTTGGAGTTCTTGCATGAGCTTCGCAAGGACGGCGGAATCCTTCCCGCCCGAAAGACAAACCGCGATACGGTCGCCCGGGGAGACTAATTCGTAACGCTTCACGGCGGCGATGAACGGTTTCCACAGCGTCTTGCGGTAGGTGGTAATCAAACTCCGTTCGGCGGTCTGTTGCGGCGTCAGCGTCTTTGCCATACGTCACGCCTCCCCCGACGCTGACGCCTGTCCGCGCTCCCACATCAGATAGCCCTCCAGAATCAGCGACGCGGCGACGGCGTCCACTATCTTCTTACGCTTTTTCCCGTTCTTCCCGTTGGCGCGTAATATCTGATGAGCGTCAATCGTCGTGCGGCGTTCGTCCCATAGCGTCACGGGCAAGCCCGTCGCGTTACGCAGGAGTTCCGCGAACGCCTCCGCTTTTTCGGCGCGTGGGCCGCGTGTGCCGTCCATATTCAGCGGGCGTCCGAGGACGAGTTTCCCGACCCCGTATTCCTCCGCTACCGCCCGGATACGTTCCGCCACGGCTTCCGGTCTGTACGCCTCCACAACTTCCGTATGTCCGGCGAGCAGTCCGGTGGGGTCGGAGACCGCCAAGCCTGTACGGGCGTCGCCGTAGTCAATCGCGCAGACACGCATAGATTAGGCTTTCGGCGTGCCGTCGGCGTTGAACAGCGGCAACGGCGCGAGATAACGGATGTCCGGGCGGTTTTTGGAATCGCCCTCCGCCAGTACCGCGATTTTCCCGGCGACAGTCCCGCCCGCTTTGGCGATAAGCTCTTCCATAGCCTTCAGCGAGCCGCCCGTAGAAATCACGTCGTCCACAATCAACATACGCTTCCCGCGCATGAGGGCCACGTCGTCCTGTCCGATATAGAGCCGCTGAGGATTCGCCGTCGTGATGGACTGGTCCTCGACGAAAATCGGGTCGGGCATATAGGCTTTGCGTCCCTTGCGGGCGATGAAGTACTTTTCCGCGCCGGACTGCCGCGCCATTTCGTGAATAAGGGGAATGCTTTTCGCCTCGGCGGTGAAAAGATAGTCATACTCCGACGCGGGGACGAGTTTGAGCAATTCCCGGGCGCAGGCCACCGTGATTTCGGCGTCCCCGAAGCAGATGAACGCCGCAATGTATAAATCATCCGTCACTTTGCACAGCGGCAAGTCGCGCCGCAGTCCCGCGATTTCCATGGAATATGTCATGCTGATTCCTCCTGTCATACGAATCGCCGCCGCGTCCCGACGGCCCTTACCTTTATATTATACCGTTTCCCGCGCAAAAGTCAACGCGAAAGTATGCGGAAAGGCGCGGAGTTCGCCCCCCTCTGTCACTGCGTGACATCTCCCCCGTTCCGGGGGGAGACTTTCTAGCGCAACCCCGCAACGTTTTCAAAGATTGCGCTATCAGTCTTTGCCTTCCCCCTGTCTCCTCCACGAAGTGGGGGAGATGTCGCCGTAGGCGACAGAGGGGGCCGGGGGAAGGTAGCGCATAGCGCCGGATGAGGGCAAGTTTTATCCCGCGCCGGATAGCTTTCCACAAACTTTAAAACCCTGTGGAAAACGTTTTACTTGAACGCTTGCGCCGCCCCAAGCCCTCCCCCTTTGGGGGAGGGTGGCCCGACAGGGCCGGGTGAGGGCGAATTTCATACGGCGCCGGATGAGAGCGAATTTACGAACGCTTTTTATGACGCAAACCCCTTGCCATTTGCGCGAAACGTTGCTATGATAGGGGACGCGGCGCGGAAACGCCGTCGCATTGATAAAAATTTCACGGATTTTCAAGAATTTTCGTTGCAATCGGCGTCGGGTTCTGGTAAACTGTACCCCACAGAACGCGGACGGCGGAATTTGAGAGCGGGGATGTGAGGCGCGGCGTGTATCTGAAAGCATTGGAAATACAGGGCTTTAAATCGTTTCCGGACAAAACCGTGCTGAATTTTGGCGAGGACTTGACCGCCATTGTCGGCCCGAACGGTTCCGGCAAATCCAATATCTCCGACGCTATCCGCTGGGTGATGGGCGAACAGAGCGCGAAAGGCTTGCGCGGCGCTAAGATGGAGGATGTCATATTCGGCGGTACGCAGAAACGGCGGCAGGTCGGATTCGCGCAGGTCACGCTCGTGCTCGATAACTCCGAGGGCATTTTCCACGGCATGGAGGAAAGCGAAGTGTCCGTGACGCGGCGCTACTACCGGAGCGGCGAGTCGGAATATTATATCAACCGTCAGGCCGTGCGCTTGCGGGATGTCATGGAATTGTTCATGGACACCGGACTGGGCCGCGAGGGGTATTCTATTATCGGACAGGGCAAAATAGACGAGATTCTGTCGGCGAAGAGCGGCGAACGCCGGGAGATATTCGAGGAGGCCGCCGGAATTTCCCGCTACCGTCACCGCAAGGAGGAGACGGAACGCAAGTTGGAGCGCACGCAGGAGAATTTGACCCGCGTCAACGATAAAATCGCCGAACTGGAATTACAGGTCGAGCCGTTGCGCGGACAGGCGGAGAAGGCGAAACGCTTTCTCATACTCCGCGACGAGTTGCGCGTATTGGAACTGTCGCTCTGGCTGACGCAGTTGGAGACCATCAAGGCCGCCGCGCAGAAGATACAGGTTGACTATCAGGCCGCCGAACAGGAGCGCAACGAGGCCCGCGACGCGTTAGAGGCCCTGTACGCCGAGGCGGAGCGTTTCGGCGACGCCGTGCGCGAGAACGACATCGCCGCCGAACAGTTACGCGCCAAGTCCGCCGAATTGGAGGGCTTGCG
>JAFSOM010000086.1 GCA_017447005.1 Oscillibacter sp. | reverse complement strand
CTGTCTAGAGACAGAGAACGGCAGGCTGACCGTGGCCGCCACAAATCAGGAAATCTCCATGGAGCGCAGGCTCCCCGCGGACATCCTCGAAAATGGCCGAACCGCCATCAACGCGAAAATGCTGGTTGAAATGCTCCGGCGTCTCGGCGGCGACACCGTGACGTTTGAGCAAACGGAGAGCCGCCTTGTGTCCGTCAAAAGCGGAGAGACGGAATACCTCATTTCCGCAATGAGTGCGGGCGAGTATCCCAGAGCGGAGATTCCCTTCCCGGAGGATACCGTGACTGTCACGGGCATTCCGGACATGGCGAAGCGCACGGCGTTCGCGGCCTTGGAGAAAGCGAGCGACACTTTGCGCTGCGTCTTTCTGCGATTTGACGGCGGCAACCTGAGCGTGGTCAGCACGGACGGGCAACGTATCGCCTCCGCGAAAGGCGAGCGCTAAAATCCCGCCAACGTGAATTTGCTGATTCCCGCGTCCTCTCTGGCGCGTCTGGCCCAACTTATCACGAACAAAGACGAGGTTCAGGTAGGCATAACCGGGAAAACCGTGGTCTTTATAAAGGAAGGGCTGATGTTTTCCGCCCGCCTGATGGAAGGCCAGTACGCCGACGTTGATATGGTGATGAACAGCCTGAAACCGCGGTTTACCGTCCTGACGAACGCCGAAGATGTGCGGAACATGGTGTCCTCCGTCTGCGGCGTGTCCGGGAATGAGAACCGTTTCAGGCTCTCTTTCGGCGGCGGCAGACTGCGGGCGGTATGCGAAAGTGAAAACGGAGCTTCCAAAATGGAGATGGAAGTCACCGCGCTTTCCGGAACGCCTTCCGGTGACTGCTGTGGGCAAAATTCAAGAGCGCGGATTTCTCCGCGCCCCCGTCGGTAGCGTCCCGTATTCGTTGCGTGTCAATACCCGTTTCGAGTTGCGCCATATTCTGCCTGTTCGTGCGTGAACCCCTCATGCTCTAACTGACTAATCAGGCCGTCACGAAAAAAGGGCATGAGATTCAAATAATCCGCGCCTTTTTTAACCGCCTGTTCATTCCAGTCCGCGCCGCAGTTATCCGCCGCATATGTGGCTTGCGCGGTTGTGAATTGTTCATACTCCAACTGGTGAATCAGTCCGGAATAGGAAAAAGCGGTAGTTTCAAGGTAGTGTTTCGCCTTTTTCAAGGCCTGTTCGTCCCAATCGGCTCCGCAGTTATCAGCGGCATAATAGGCGTCATCCGTGGTGTAACCGCTGAACTCTAGCTGGTGGAGGAGGCCGCGATATGAGAAAGCGGTAGTATTAAGGTAGCTTCTCGCGGCTCCCAGTGCGTTACGCTGTCCCATAGTAACCTGAGGCTCTTCCGGTTCGTTCACAGGCTCCGGCGTGGGTTCCGGTTCGCTCACAGATTCCGGCTCGCTTACAGGTTCCGGCACGGATTCCGGCTCATTTACAGGCTCAGGTTGCGATATTTCCGGCGCTGTCTCTGTCACGGCTTCCGGTTGCGTCTCCGCGCTGTCTGTCTCCGTCGCGGGTTTGTATGTTGCTACGACTTCCGGCATATCTGGCAGCGTTGTCGTTGGCTTTTGAGGCTTTTCCGTGTCAAACGTCATCATGAATACAATCCTATAAATGAGCAAATTGGAAAAAGTTCCGTCAAAAAGCACAAAAGCGAAAAAGCAGTAAAAAAACAAGACATCTGACCGAAACAGGCGTATACTGTCGTTACCACACAAACGTATACCCTGATAAGGAGAGATGTCTTGTGGAACAGAGTATATGCCATTCCGAAGCGATTTACAAGAGCCTGCTGAAACATCATTTTTGTGAGGCGCTTACCAAAATCGCGTTGAAGCACATATTATGACGATTCTTATCGCTGCATTTTGCTACGGCTACAAAGGCAAAACGACGCAGTTTGCTCAGGTCGGCGCCGCTCATCGCACAACCGTCGCGCATTTTCTCAATCATGGAAAATGGGATAGCCGGAAGTTGGAAACTACGCTTCGGGCGGTTGTGATAAACAAAATCTATCGGGAAGCCATGCGCACGGGAAAGCCGATTTTCTGTTTTGCGGACGATACCGTCTCGTCGAAGACAAAGCCCTCGTCAAAGGCTTTGCATCCGATACAGGACGCGTATTGCCACGATTCCCATTTGAAAAGGGGGAAAGATTACGGACATCAGGCTGTGGGGATTATGCTCTCCTGCGGCGAACTGACGCTCAATTACGCAATCGTTCTCTACGACAAATCCAAATCCAAGATTCAGATTGTGCGGGAAATTGCGGAGGAATTGCCCAACGCGCCTGTTCCGGCCTACTTTTTGTGCGACAGTGGGTATGCCTGCGACAAAATTATTTCCGCTTTCGCAAACAAGGGATTCCGTACCATCGGCGCCATTCGGACAAACCGTCTTGTACGCTGTGAAGGCGGCAAAGCGCAAATCGGACAACTGGCTCCTTCTTTTCGCCTCGCGGGCGTGACCCCCGACCTTGTCACCGTCGGGAAAAGACAGTTTTTTGTCTACCGTCTCGAGACGGGGTTGAAAGGAGTTCCGAACGCCGTTGTCCTGATTTCTTATCCGCGCAACGCTTTTGGCGTCGCGTCCGCTTTACGCGCCTTTGTCTGTACCAATCTTTCCCTGTCTACGACGACGATTCTGAACTTCTATGGCGTTAGTCAGGAAGTGGGTCGGTGGCTCTTTTCAGCCCCTTAAAAGCGTGTTATAATGCCAATATAAGGAGGGGAGAGTATGACGGACTATGAAATGATTTGTCTGGAAAGCAAGAGCCTTTCAGCGGAAGAACAGGCGCAAGTTCTGCAATATATACAGCAAATCCAAAACAGCAAAGGCGGCGGAAACTCGGAGCGGGAAAAGCCGGAACATTGTCCGCGTTGTGGCGGAAGTTCCGTTATCCGGTTTGGTCACAAGCGAGGCAAACAACGCTTCTGTTGCAAAGATTGCGGCGGAGCGTTCATGGCCAGCAGCGGCGCAATCATGGAAAATTCCCATTATGGCGAGGAAATCTGGAGCGAAGCGGTTGCCGATACGCTGGACGGCTTTGTCTCCATTGAGGAAACCGCCCAAAGGCTGGGGATGTCCCACGACGCCGCCTTCCATATGCGCCATAAAATTCTGATGTCTATGGAAGCGCGTGAAAAATCCAGTCCAAGTCAACTGGGAGGCATTTCGGAACTTGACGAAACTTATGTTCTTGAGAGCCTGAAAGGACGTAAATTCCTCGAAAACGCGCTTAGAGGACCGAGAAAACACGGCGAAAAAGCGGCTCAGAGAGGAATTTCAAACGAACAAATTTGTATTATGACGGGCGTGGAGCGAAACGGCGGCTCCGCTTACGCCGTCACGCTCAACCGCGCCCATCCGAGCGCCGAGGAAATCAAAGCGGCGTTTGAGGAACACATTGCAACCGGATGCGTCGCGTTTACTGACGGTCTGAAAGGCTATCGGCATTTGGAAGAAATCGCTGACTGCGTCATTGAGAGCGTAGACAGACAGGAACAGAAAAACGCGGGAACCGCGAATCTGAACAACGTCAACAATTTCCATTCGTATATTCACGAACGCTACTCTCACTACCGTGGGGTGGCGACTCAATATATCAACCGTTATAACAGCCTGTTTTCCACCATATATCGAGCGAAAGAATCGCTCTCCAATATCGCTGACGCTATTTTGCACGATATTAGCGCCCATGTGTTTTCTTGTTGGGATGTCCGCCATACCGCTTTGGTGACAATTTGACTACCGACCCACTTCCTGACTAACGCCACAATTATTTTACACCGGCCAACGGATGTATGCGTGTAGCAATCGTTGGCAAGTCGCTATTTTCGCCCTCATCCGGCGCTGCGCGCCACCTTCCCCCGTTCCGGGGGAAGGACAAGACTATAGCGTAATCTTTAAGAAGTCGTATTCACAAAGTGCTGGACATACGGTGTGATAAGTGGTATGATAAGCCAAAACACGCGAAGAGAGGGAGAAGCATGAATAAGACAACGAAACGTCAAAGCTACCGACGGATAAGCAATGGGAAACGATAGAGCCGCTTTTTACGAAAATGCGGACGTATCAATGGAGCAAGCGGGAATTGACAAACGCCGTCCTGTATTTGGTCGATTCCGGTTGCAAATGGCGTCAGTTGCCGCATGATTTCCCGCCTTATTCTACCGTTCACAGCTTTTATCGCCGCGCCCGTCTGAGCGGCCTTTGGGATAGAATTATGAAGCGGCTGGTCATTGTCACGCGGAAAAACGCCGGACGGAACGAAGACCCCTCTTACGCAATCATCGATTCGCAAAGCGTGAAAACCGCCGGCTCGGGCGAGGAGCGCGGATTTGACGGGGGAAAAAACGAAAGGACGAAAACGGCATATTGTAACGGATACCATGGGAAATATTCTTGGCGTTATCATTCACGCCGCGAACATTCATGACACGGTTTCCGGCATTCATGCGGCGATAGAGGCCTTCCAAAGCTGGCCAACCATTGAGAAATTTTGCGCGGACAACGGCTATCGCGGAACATTTGTTCATGAAGTGAACGGAAGATTGCTTATGAGCATAGAAATTCCTGAAAAAAGCAAACTTCATGAATGGGAAATCCTGCCTTGGCGATGGATTGTTGAGCGTACTATCGGCTGGTTCAACCATTCCCGCCGCCTGAGCAAAGACTATGAAACCTCGACTTCTTCCGCCCTTGCTATGGTTCAAATTTCTCATTTTCACACCCTGCTGAAACGCTTGTGAATACAGCTTCTGAAAGAAATCCGGCGCCGCTTGAAAAAAGCGATAGAGCAGGGGCAGAATTTCAGTGCCCGGTATCTGGAGGATATTCGTATCTCGCTACCAATCCGCTCGGCGGTCTGTTTTCTTCCGGAGGCTATCCGGCGCTTCTCCGTTTCTCATCCGTCCGTGTCCGTCACTCCGTGGTTTAACTGGAGCGCCTGCATCAGCTCATTTCTCAACTATGAACAGGACATCGCCTTCGCCATGCGGCACGAACTGCGGCGCGTGCCGAACGTCACGATTCATCCGCTCTTTGACAGCCGCATCTATCTCATTGTGGAAGCCACGGACAAACTGGCCGGGAAAGAGTTTGTTACCGCGGACGACTTGAAAGGCCGGACGCTGATGGTAGGCGGCGGCTCTCCGCCCGCCCTGCGTCAGGCGCAACAAAGGGTGATTGACCGCGGGGAAGTCGCCTATTTCAACAGCCACGACCATGACACCACGCTGACCAATGTCGAAGCGCAACGCGGCGTGTGCCTCGCTCCCGGTTTCCTGAACGACCATAATCCGAAATTCTCATGGATTCCTTTTGACTGTAAAGAAGTGATGCCGTGCGTTCTCTGTACGCATAAAAATGACAGGAGGGAGAACGTCCGCTCCCTGATTCAAACCATTCAGGCGTTATACCAAGAAAATCCCGCTTTCCCGGTATGAAGCGTTCCAATCGCGGGATAACCGGACGTATCGAAAACCCGGAAGGCCGCCGGATACGGTCTCCCGGGTTTCTGTGCGCGATTTCAAGCGTTCATGAGACGCTTTTCGGCAATCAGGAAATGCTGTTCCCGCACCTTAATGCGCCACTGTCCGTCCGCTTTGACCAGCGTATCCGTGTAGCGGATGTAGTTGTCGGAAATATACTCCTTGCCGTCCTCCTCCGTGACCAGCGCGGCGCGGCAGTAATGCGTGTCGGTGGCCTCGTCGCCGTTCACCGTGATGACCTGCTGTCCGTTCATGTGGTGGGAAGCCTTGACGCCCACAGTGAACGCGGAAAACTGCTTTTCCAGTTCCGTCGCGCCGTGGATGTCCATCGTCTGTTGACCGCCCATGTAGACCATCACATGAACGTCGTCCGTGAACAACGGCGCCTGCGCGTGAACGTCGCACTCCAGATTGGAGAACCCGTCGATAACTTCCCGGATGGCTTCCTTCGCTTCCAGAATTTCCAAAGACATGCCGTTACCTCCTGAAAATAAAGCGTACAATCAAAGTCCCGACAGGGACAAAACACTGATTTGGATTAGGGAACGCCGCTTTTTCGCGCTTCTGACCGGTCGATGACGGTATCATACATCCATTTTCTCGGAAAGTCCAATAGAAAAATTGAATAGTCAATTAAATTACTGCAAGTTTTGATAAGTTACGCTTATCAACTTCATAAGCAATCCAGATTGATTTCACAGCTTGCGCGAATTACAATATAAGGAATGCGGGATGATTCCAATACCCTTTTCTTTCCGCATTGCCTTGACAGCACGCGAGTCGGCGGACAAAATGCCGGGAAAGGTCAGGTAGAGCGTATGGAAAACCGTTTTTTTGCGGAAATCAAAAAGAATTTCGGCTTCGGCTGTATGCGCCTTCCCATGAAGGGCGGCGCGGTGGATATGGAACAGATGGCGGAAATGGCGGACGCCTTTCTGGACGGCGGGTTCAACTACTTCGACACCGCCCACGGGTATACGGGCGGGGCCAGCGAAACGACATTACGGGAAACGCTGGTCAAGCGGTATCCCCGCGAGCGCTATGTGCTGACGGACAAGCTCTCCACGCACTTTTTCAACAAAGAATCCGACATCCGTCCGCTCTTCGCTGCCCAACTGGACGCCTGCGGGGTGGAGTATTTCGACTTCTACCTCATGCACGCGCAGGATGGCGCGATTTTTGAGAAATTCAAGCGCTGTCGCGCCTACGAAACCGCGCTGGAATTGAAACAGGAGGGAAAAATTCGGCATTTCGGAATCTCCTTCCATGACAAGGCGCCGGTTCTGGAACGGATTCTGACGGAATACCCGCAAGCGGAGGTTGTGCAGATTCAGTTGAACTATCTGGACTACGAGGACGCGACTGTAGAAAGCCGGAAAGTCTACGAGGTGTGCGAGCGTTTCCATAAGCCCGTACTGGTGATGGAACCGGTCAAGGGCGGCAGTCTGGCGCGTCTGCCGGAAGAGGCGCAAACAGTCTTTGACGCGCTCCAAAAGGACGGCGCGGCGAAAAAGAGCGCCGCCAGCTACGCTCTCCGCTTCGCCACCAGTCTCCCCAATGTGTGCGCGGTATTGTCCGGCATGAGCGACATGGCGCAAATGCGGGACAACATCGGCGCTATGCGGGACTTCGCGCCGCTGACGGCGGCGGAACGGGCGGCGGTGGAACAGGCGCGGGAGATTTTCCGGGGAATGGGCATGATTCCCTGCACGGCCTGCCATTACTGCGTATTGGATAACGACTGCCCGAAAAAAATCCCGATTCCGGAACTTTTCGCCTGCTACAACGCCAAGACGCAGTTCCATGACTGGAATCAGGATTACTATTACCGCAACATCCTGACGCGGGACGCGGGCAAAGCCTCCAACTGTATCCGTTGCGGGAAGTGCGAGAAAATCTGTCCGCAACATCTTTCCATACGGGAACTGCTCAAAGACGTTGCGCGGGAATTTGAACGGAAAGCGTAAGATACCCAAACGCAAGGAGCGTTGCAATCCCATTTTACGAGCGGCGCAATTCGCATTAGTTGTACTTATCAACTTGATAAGTAATCGGAATTGATTCCGGGTTTCGCGTGTGGTATGATTTGGCTATCAACGAACAGGAGGCGCGCAGCATGAGCAGGACTTGGATGATTACGGGCGTCAGCAGCGGTTTCGGATACGAGATGACGCGTCAGCTTCTGGAGAAGGGCGATACCGTTATCGGAACCGTGCGGAATACGAAGAAGGTCGAAAGCCTGATTGCCAAATACCCCGAAACTTTCGACTGTCAGCTTCTGGACGTGACGGAGATGGAGAAGGTTCACGCGTTCGTCCGCGATATGTTCGACAAACACGGCGAAATTGACGTGGTGGTGAACAACGCCGGATACGGGCTTTTCGGCGCGGCGGAGGAATTGGACGAACAGGACATTTATAAAATCATGGATACCAACCTGACCGCGCCGATTATGATTATCCATGACGCCCTTCCGTATCTGCGCAAACAGGGCGGCGGACGGATTATCCAGCTTTCGTCCTACGGCGGACAGGTGGCGTTTCCGGCGAACTCCCTGTACCACGCGACGAAATTCGGCGTGGAGGGCTTTTGCGAGTCCGTGGCGCAGGAAGTCGCCAAGTTCAATATCGGCGTGACCATCGTGGAACCCGGCGGAGCGCGGACGGAGTTCCGCTACGGTAGCGCTCACGTGGCGAACCTCATGCCGGAATACGAACACGTTCACGGTTTCCTGAATATGCTGGACAAGTCCAAGGGACTGGCTCCCGGCGACCCGGCGAAAATGGCGGCGCGGATTATCGAAAGCGCGGACAAGAACCCCGCGCCGTTGCGCATGGTGTTGGGTTCTCAGGCGCTGGCGGCGACGATTCAACGGTTGGAAGAGCGCGTCGCCGACTACAAAACACAGACGGAGCTTGCCGCGTCCACGGACGTGACGGAATAAGGGGGACAATATGGCGATTTCCGAGTTTGCGAAAGCGTATCATGAAAAGATGTTCCCCGGCTACGTCTCCAAATTTCTGGAAACGGACCCGGAGTTTATCGAGCGGTTCGACAACTTCGCCTTCGACGAGGTTCTCAATCAGCCGGGGCAGGGACTGGACGACAAAACCCGCTTTCTTGCGATTCTGGCGACGCTTCTGGGCTGTCAGGGTATCGACGAGTTCCGGGCGATGGTTCCCGCCGCGCTCAACTTCGGCGTGACGCCCGTGGAAGTCAAGGAAACGACCTATCAGGCCGTAGCGTATCTGGGCGTCGGACGGGTGTTTCCGTTCCTGAAAGCGGTCAATGAAGTGTTGGAGGCGCGGGGCGTGAAACTTCCGCTGGAAGGTCAGGCCACGACCACTATGGAAAATCGGCGCGAACAGGGGACGCAAACGCAGATTGACATTTTCGGCGAGGGAATGCGGGACTTCTGGAAGTCCGGCCCGGAGGAATCGCGGCATATCAATCTGTGGCTGGCGGACAACTGCTTCGGCGACTACTATACCCGGACGGGGCTGGACTACAAACAGCGCGAAATGATTACGTTTTGTTTTCTGGCGGCGCAGGGCGGCTGTGAGCCGCAACTGACCAGTCACGCGGCGGCGAATATGCGTATCGGCAACGACAAGGCGTTTCTGATTCGCGTTATCTCCAACTGTCTGCCGTATATCGGCTATCCCCGGAGTTTGAACGCTTTGCGTTGCGTCAACGCGGCGGCGGAACAGGCGAAATAATCGGAAAGGAACGGTTTCTCATGGCAAAGAATCTCATTATTTACTACTCCCGGAAGGGTCAGAACTACGTCAACGGCTCTATCGTGAACTTGAAAAAGGGCAATACGGAGATTTGCGCGGAGTTCATTCAAAAGGCCGTGGGCGGCGACCTGTTCGAGATTGAGACGGTCAAGGCGTATTCCGCCGACTACACGACCTG
>JAFSOM010000085.1 GCA_017447005.1 Oscillibacter sp. | reverse complement strand
TGGTTTTGTTTCTTCCGCCCTATTCGCCCGATTACAATCCGATTGAAAAACTGTGGGCGAATATGAAGCGGTGGCTTAGAAAGAATATGCGCTACTACGATTCTTTTGAGGACGCATTAGAAGCTGCTATTGATAAATATTCTCAAGTTGGATAACTATATAATGTAACATCAGGACACGGGCGCCGCGAAGCGCGTTGCGGTTCGTACTGAAATCGCCCTTGGCCTTTCGGACAAGGGCGGCGGGGTCAACTTTGCTCATGCGGGAGGAAAAGGAATCATCGTTCAGTTCCTTTTTATAGGTTTTCAGCAACAGGGCCATGCCGGACAGCATGATGGCGCTCAGGGAATCGGACATTCCGTTCCAAGTCTCGCGCAGAAGGCCAAGCATACGGCTGAACGCTTCCGGCCCCAGCATACGGTAAGCCTCAATGACGGCGCGGGTCGCCTTGATTCGGTTGTCTCCGTAAGCGCCGCTGTCCGTCGCCCAATGGAAGCCTTTCTCGTTTATCCGCTCGTTGATGTCGTTGAGTTCCGGGTTCGCGCCGGATTGCAGAAGCGCGTGAATGCGCTCCGCGCTGCTCAGTTTCTCCCGGCCTTGGTCAAGCCTGCAAAACAGTTCGGCCTCGTCCGCGTAGGTCAGTCCCGTGTGTACGATACAGAGTACGCTCGTGTCCGCGTCCTTGAAGATTCTGCGGAGGGCGGCGATACGGTGCTGACCGTCAATCAGGTAGTATTTGCCGTCCCGGTAGCTGACAACCACGGGTTCCATCAGCAGATTGTCCCATTGCCGAACAAGCGCGTTTACTTTCCGTTCGTCAACGACCCGCTGATAGGGAAGGCCGGAAGTCAGCCTGCTCAGGTTGATTTCCCGCAGCCATCCGTGTTTCATGTACTCCTGCGGACTGACGGACGCGGACGTTTCCGCGCCGGACGGTTTCATGCCGTTCATTTCTTCATCTTCCTCCTTACGAGTTTCATAAACTTATCCATGCTGGAGCGGACGGACTTTTGCTTTTCATACAGGGTCTGGTACTGCTCCTCCGTCAACTCCGAAAAGACGCCCGTGTAATCCGGCATTTCAAACCATTCGATATGGTCAATAAGCCCCTCAATGAACCTCCCAAACTCCATCATGAATATGTCAGGGGTACAAGGACGCTCTTTGTCCGCGTCCTTCAAATCCGCCACGATTTCCTTGATAGTAGGGGCGCGGCGGGGTTTCTCTTTCGGCGGCGGGGATTCCGTTTTTGCGGCCTTGGGCGCGTCCCGCGCAAGGCTTGCGGGACTGCCGTTTTTTTCAGGCGAATCCGTGTCCGTATGCCCGCTCCGTTGACGCTCCGCTTCTTTGACGCCATTCTCATTCGATATTGGCGGTTCCAATGCGGAAACGTCATGATTTTCCGTATCGGACTGGGGCAACGTAGGAACGGAGACAGTCTCAACGGCGGCGCTATGGGGAGATTCTTCCGCTTTTGGCGTTTCCAGTTTTATAGGCATTGTACCATCCTCCTGCGGCTCATCCTCGCTTTTTTCGTCCGTTACGCTCGGATTATCCGGCTTATAGTCTCCGATAGAGCGAATTTTCCCGGCGAGATACTGTTGCGCCGCTTCTTCCTGATGGGCGGCGTCCACATGGGTAAGTTTCAGCGTTTCTTTCTGCGGAAATTTATCTTCCGCGCCACGGATAACTTTTTTCGCCTCTGGCGTCAGACTGCTCGCAATATGGACGCGGCGTTCTACTGTTCTGCGGGACAGATGTAATTTTTCAGCGGCGTCCTGAGTGAACGGCTTGACCTGCTCAAAAGCAGAACGACACCGTGTCGTTCTGCTTTTCTCACTGCATTTGTCCCCGCCATTTTTCGTTTCCGGGTGAAGCTCCTCGTAAATTTGCTTTCTCCGCAAAAGCATATCATTCCGTTGCATATCGGACAAAGGACTGCGGACAAAATTCTCGTCAATTTCCACCAATTCGGCCTGAAGTTCGGTGAAATTTCCGACAAAGGCTGAGATTTCCGTCCATCCGAGGAGTTTCGCCGCTTCGATACGGTGCAGTCCGGCGAGTAGCGTATGCCCTGCATCAACGATAATCGGGTTTAGCAAGGTTAATGCGCTCATGCTTTTGGCAAGCTCTTTTACCGCGTTTTCGTCCACCTGTCGGCGTCCGGGATTGATTTTGATTTCGTCGATTTTAATGGATACCTGTTCCATATTTCACCACGCTTTCTTTGTGTTATCAGCGGTTTTTCGCGTGTTTTTGCAACTCCAAACGGAGTTTCGCTTTGTTTCCGTCATCCTCTAAAAATACCATAAAGTTATAGGGTTTGCCGTCGTTTTCAGCGCGGCAGTCCGTGAGTTTGACCCTGTTGCCGTTCAGCAGAGCGGCGGCGACGGATTTTGTAAGCGTTATGTCCATGAATTGGTGTTGCTTCCAGAGAACAAACCGACAGGCGCGGTTTTCGCAGAAATAGCCCCGTTCGCTTTCGGTTACGCCCGCCCCGCAACGGGG
>JAFSOM010000084.1 GCA_017447005.1 Oscillibacter sp. | reverse complement strand
TCGCGGTCCGTATAGCGGAGGCCGTCCACGAAACGGGATTCGTGGCCGATTTTCCGTAGCATTTCGTTAATTTCGGGTCCGCCGCCGTGGACCATCACCACCCGAATGCCCACCAGATTCAACAGGATAATGTCACTCATCACGGCTTTGCGCAGTTCCTCGGAAATCATCGCGTTTCCGCCGTACTTGACGACAATCGTCTTTCCGGTGAACTGCTGGATATAGGGCAAGGCTTCAATCAGCGTTTGGGCCTGCACTTCATGGGATGCCATAACAAGCGCTCCTTTCCTGATTAGGTCCGGTAGTCTCCGTTGATTTTGATATAGTCATAGGTAATATCGCAACCCCAGCACGTACAGGAGGCGTCGCCCTCGCCCATGGCGATACGGATTTCAATATCATGTTCCGTGAGAATCGTTTTGGCCTTGTCCTCGTCGAAATTCAAGCCGCGTCCGTTGGCGCACACGTCAATTTCCCCCGCCGCGCTTGCGAACGCGACATTGACTTTTTCCGGGTTGAACGTCTCGCCGGAATAGCCCATGGCGCATAAGGCGCGGCCCCAGTTGGCGTCGGCGCCGAATATCGCCGCTTTCATCAGCGTGGAGGAAATGACGGACTTCGAGATAGTCTCCGCGCTCTTGACGCTCTTCGCGCCGCGTACCGTACAAGTAATAAGGTGTTTCGCGCCTTCGCCGTCGGACGCCATATCCCGGGCCAGTTTCACGCATAACGCCTGTAACGCTTCCAGAAACGCGGCGTAAGCGGGGCCGCGTTCCGTGATTTCCGCGTTGCCCGCGAGACCGTTCGCTAATACCATGCAACTGTCATTCGTGGAGGTGTCGCCGTCCACGCTGATACGGTTAAAGCTGATTTCCGCCGTTTCGAGCAACGCGGCGCGAATCATATCAGAGGAAATCGCGCAGTCGGTCGTGATGAAACATAACATTGTGCCCATATTGGGGTGAATCATACCGCTTCCCTTTGCGATACCGCCGACATGAACCGCTTTTCCGTCGATAATCGTCCCGACAGCGGCCTCTTTCTTTACGGTGTCGGTGGTCATGATAGCGTGGGCGGCGGCGTCGCTGGCCTCTACGGTGGAGGCTAACGCGTCATAGAGATTCTGTACGCCGCCTTCAATCGCGTCAATATTGATAGTCTGTCCGATAACGCCTGTGGAGGACACCAGAACGTCATCCGCCGCGCAGCCGATAACCTTCGCCGCCGCCGCGCACATGCGTTCGGCGTACTCTTCGCCGTGCGGAGCGCAGGCGTTGGCGTTGCCGCTGTTGGCGATAATGGCGCGGGCGACGCCGTTTTTGAGGTGGGCGAGGTCAATGTGAATCGGCGCGGCCTTCACGACGTTGCGCGTAAACACGCCCGCCGCCGCGCAGGGGGTTTCGGAGACAATCAAGGCAACGTCTTTTTTCCAATCGGCGTGAGTTTTGACGCCGACATGTATGCCGGACGCTTTGAAACCTTTCGCGGCGCACACGCCGCCTTCGATAAAGTTCATAAAGTCCCTCCTATAGAGAACGCGTTTTCCGTTTCGGCTCCGGGAGTTCCGGATACATCGCCCGTATCAGTCCCGCGAGAGATTCCTTATTGTCCACGTCATCCGCGAGAATCATTTCCTTCGCGCCGGGGTACGGCGTCTCATAGGAAACGTTCTGCAGGTAACGAATCGCGGCCTGTACGGGCTTGACAAGTAAGCGGTTGTCATAAATGCCGCCAAACAGTTTTCCATGATAATAGAGCAGAAATTCACCCATCATGGGACGGTAGGAAATTCCGTCGAGTTCCGAAAGCTGTTCAAGGATAAAATCGAGATATTCCCGAGCGGACGCCATTGCAACGCCCTCAATCGAGATTCAGCCCCGCCGTTTCGGGGAAACCTAACATCAGATTCATATTTTGCACGGCGGCGCCGCTGGCCCCTTTGCCGAGATTGTCAAACAACGCCGTCACGGTAAACTGTTCGTCGTTGCCCGTGACGACTATCGAAAGCGTATCCTTTCCGGCGAATGCGGCGCCGTAAATCAGCCCGGGGACGCTGTCCGCGACGGATACCGCTTCGCTTCCGTCGTAATGGACGCGGTAGAGTTCGCGGAGCTTCTGTAACGTCAAAACGCCTTGCAACTGCGTCCGGTGCAGGGGAACCGTGGTCGCCATACCCTTATAATAATCGTCCACAATGGGGGAAAATACGGGATTGGATTCCAGTCCGCACACGACGCGCATTTCCGGCAAATGCTTATGCGCTTGCGTGAGGCCGTACACGCCCGGACTTGACAGTAACGTTTCGCGGTCAGAGGCCTCGTATTGCGCAATCATTTTCTTACCGCCGCCGGAATAGCCCGTGAGGGAAAAGCAGGATAACGGCATATTGTTCGGCAGGACGCCCGCCGCGATAAGCGGATAAACGACGCTGATAAAGCCCGTGGCGTGACAGCCGGGATTGGCGACGCGTTTACTGCGCAGAATCGCTTCGCGGTGAGCGGGGGAAAGTTCGGGAAAGCCGTAAGTCCAGCCGGGGGCGGTACGGTGCGCGGTGGACGCGTCGATGATTTTGGTAGCGGGATTCGTCACGAGCGCGACGGCCTCTACTGCGGCGGCGTCGGGCAGGCACAGGAATACCAAATCCGCCGCGTTCATCAGCTTTTGACGTTCGCCGGTATCCTTACGCTTGTCCTCGTCGATGAGCAGTAATTCGATGTCGTCCCGCGCCGCCAGACGCTGGTAGATTTGCAGTCCGGTCGTACCCTCTTTGCCGTCAATGTAAACTTTCGGTTTCATAATGCCTCCCTCCGCAGTTTCCAATGTTTCGTTTTATTGAGATTCCGCACGGATTCAACGATTACGTTATAGTCTTGGCCTTCCCCCGGAACG
>JAFSOM010000083.1 GCA_017447005.1 Oscillibacter sp. | reverse complement strand
GTGACGGAGAACGCCACGGCGACGGAGTTCAAGCCGTCCGACGACAACGCCGACGACGCCGAAAAACCGTCCGACGGCGACGAAAAGCCGGAGGCCTGAGCCGGACAATACCGCGAACGTTTCCAAGATTCCCGGAACTCCCGTCGGCTTGGCCTGTGACCATGTAACCAGTTATTTTTGCGCGTACCGCCCGACGTTCGACGCGTTTGACCGTCCGGGCGGGCCGCGCCTGTGAACCATACGGATGGAGGTTATCATTGTGAGTTTAGTACCCTATGTAGTAGAGCAGACCAACCGCGGAGAGCGTTCCTATGACATTTTCTCCCGCCTGTTGAATGACCGTATCATCTTTCTCGGCGAGGAAGTCAACGCCACGACCGCCAGTCTGGTAGTCGCCCAACTGCTGTATCTGGAAGCGCAGGATCCGGATAAGGACATTCAGCTTTATATCAACAGTCCGGGCGGCTCCGTGACCGATGGCATGGCCATTTACGACACCATGCAGTATGTCAAGTGCGACGTGTCCACGATTTGCGTAGGGCTTGCGGCGAGCATGGGCGCGTTTCTCCTCTCCGCCGGAACGAAAGGCAAGCGTATCGCCCTTCCCAACGCGGAAATCATGATTCATCAGCCCTCCGCCGGGACGCAAGGGCAAATTACCGATATGGCGATTCACCTCAAGCGGCTGGAGACCATCAAGAAGCGCATGAACCAGATTTTAGCCGATAACACGGGCAAATCCTTGGAGGAAGTCACGGAAGCCTGCGAGCGCGACAACTTTATGAGCGCGGAAGAGGCCATGAGCTTTGGCCTGATTGATAAGATTATCGCCAATAAGAAGGCCGACGCCGGACGGGAACCGAATCAGCCGGCCTGAGCGGAAATACGGGAGACGCGGGGAACGTTCTCCGCGTTCCCCCGAGAGACAATGAGGTTTCGCAATGATGAGTGACAATGGCAGAAAACTGAACCGCTGTTCCTTCTGCGGCAAGACGGAACATCAGGTTCCCCGTATGATACAGGGGCCGGGCGTGCGGATTTGTAGCGAGTGCGTGCATTTGTGCATGGGTATGCTGGACGACAGTTATCTTACGCCAGACCCGCCGACCGTGGACGAAATGCCCGAAAAATTGCCCGTGCCCAAGGAAATCAAGGCCTATCTTGACCAGTATATTATCGGACAGGACGAGGCGAAAATCACGCTGTCCGTGGCGGTCTACAACCACTACAAGCGCATTTTCTACGGCGGCGGCGAGGACGTGGAACTGCAAAAGAGCAATATTCTGTTGCTCGGCCCCACCGGTTCCGGAAAGACGCTCTTTGCCCAGACCTTAGCCCGGTTTCTGCAAGTGCCCTTCGCAATCGCCGACGCCACTACGCTGACGGAGGCCGGTTACGTGGGCGACGACGTGGAGAACATCCTGACGCGTCTGTTACAGGCGGCGGACTTCGACGTAGAGCGCGCCCAGCGCGGCATTATCTACGTGGACGAAATCGACAAAATCGCCCGCAAGAGCGAGAACGTTTCCATTACCCGGGACGTGTCCGGCGAGGGCGTACAGCAGTCGTTACTCAAACTCGTGGAGGGGACGGTAGCGAATGTTCCTCCGCAGGGCGGACGCAAACACCCCCACCAAGAGTTTATCCAGATGGACACGAAAAATATTCTGTTCATTTGCGGCGGCGCGTTCGACGGTCTAGACAAAATCATCGAGCGCCGTCTTGACCAGAAGAACATCGGGTTCGGCGCGAACGTCAAGGGACGGCGCGAACGGAACGAAAGCCGCATTATGCACGAGGTACAGCCCCACGACATCCTGAAATACGGCCTGATTCCCGAATTAATCGGGCGTCTCCCCGTCATTACGGCGCTGGACGCGTTAGGCCGCGAGGAGCTTGTGCGGATTCTCCAAGAGCCGAAAAACGCTCTTGTCAAGCAGTATCAAAAACTGTTGAGCTATGACGACGTGAAGCTGACGTTCTCCCCGGACGCGCTGGAAGCCGTCGCCGACCGCGCCATAGAGCGCAATATCGGCGCAAGAGGCTTGCGGGCCGTCATGGAAGGGCTTTTGACCGATTTGATGTATGAGATTCCTTCCCAGCCTACCATATCGGAAGCGCACATTTCCAAGGAGACCGTAGAGGGCAAAGAGCCGCCCGCGCTGACCTATGACCCCAACAAACCCACGCGTATGTTGCAAGTAAATCCCGGGATGATGGACTTTCACGAGGCGGAGCGGCGTTCGGCCTCCTGAGGACGCGTTTTTTCCCGGCAGGGACTGTCCCGACAAAGACATTTCATGACAGAGCGCGCTTTCCGGCGTTGCGGATGGTGAAAGCGTTCTCTTGCGGACGGTTCCTTTGTTTTTTCAGCTGACGGAAAGAATCTCCAACGCAAGCGCGACATCCGCGGCGGACAGGGAATCTATGGAAGCGCGAAATCCGCGACGGACAGGGAATCTATGGAAGCGCGAAAACCATAAATACGGAACTTGAGGAGGTTGAACGGAACGCGGAATACGGAACGAAAGAGCGCAGGGATAAAATAATTCACGAACGGGGGACGGAAACGGAAAGCGGCGAGGGGACAGCCGTACCGGATACGGGATAACAGCGGACAAAGGATAAGTGAAAATGAAACGAGAGAGAAACGGCTATGGCAACCGACAAGGGGACAGTCGGAAACCGGATTGCAGGATGAAATGGAACAACGGAATGAGCGAATGACGGAAAGGAATGAGAATTTATGGAAGCGGTGGAATCTAATACTTGGAATGTCCCTGTGCTGGCTATGCGGGGACTGACGGTGTTCCCTCATATGAACCTGACGTTTGACATGGAGCGCCGGATTTCCGTCGCCGCGCTGGAACGCGCTATGGAAGGCGACCAGACGATTTTTCTTGTCACGCAGCGGGAAGCGGGCGTAGAAGTCCCCGGCGAAAAGGACCTTTACGAAGTGGGCACGCTGGCGCATGTTAGTCAGGTATTGCGCCTGTCGCCGTCCGCCGTGCGCGTGATGGTACAGGGGCAATGCCGCGCCCGTCTGCGCCGCCTCTGGCAGACTGACCCGTTCTTACAGGCCAACGTGGAGGAACTCACGGAGCCGCCTATGACGGAAGCGTTTCAACGCAGTCCGCGCACGGAGGCCCTTATCCGGCAGACGCTGACGCTGTTCGGCGAATACGCGGAGATGTCCGGGAATATCGCGGAGGAAGTCGCAAATACCGTGATGGACTGCAAAGACCCCGGCTATCTGGCGGACTTTATCACACAGAATATCCCCATGCGGCATTCCGATAAGCAATCCGTATTGGAAGAGCTGGCGCCGTTCCCGCGTCTGCGCCGCCTGAACGGGATTCTGGCGCGGGAATGCAACGTGCTCGGCTTTGAGCATGAGATGGAACAGAAAGTCCGGGAAAGTCTGGCGCAGAATCACCGTGACCAGATACTCCGGACGCAAATCCGCGTATTGCAGAACGAACTCGGCGAGGGCGGCGACGAGGAAGAGGAACTGGAAACCTATAAGGAGCGTATTTTGTCGTTAGGGCTTGACGAGGAATCGGAAACGCACCTGATGAAAGAGCTTCAAAAGCTGTCGCGGCAGTCGTTCGGGAGCGCGGAGGCGTCGGTGATTCATAACTATCTGGACACTTGTCTGGATGTGCCGTGGAA
Source organism: Oscillibacter sp. (assembly GCA_017447005.1). Lineage (GTDB taxonomy): Bacteria > Bacillota > Clostridia > Oscillospirales > Oscillospiraceae > Oscillibacter. The sequence goes on along the minus strand of JAFSOM010000083.1, from coordinate 1,363 downwards.
CGTCGAGACGAAAGAGCGCGTGAACGTGGACGCGGCGCGGAAAGTCTTGGAGCGCGACCATTTCGGGCTTGAGAAAGTCAAGGAGCGCATTCTGGAGACTATCGCAGTACGGCAGATGAACCCCGAAAGCAAGGGGCAGATTCTTTGTCTGGTAGGCCCTCCGGGCGTGGGGAAAACGTCGATTGCCATATCGGTGGCGAAGGCGTTGAATCGGAAACTTGCGCGGCTGTCGCTGGGCGGCGTGCGCGACGAGGCCGACATCCGCGGACACCGTAAGACCTACATAGGCGCCATGCCGGGACGCATCATCGAGGCGATTACCCGGGGCGGCTCTATGAATCCGCTCTTACTGCTGGACGAAATCGACAAAGTCGGCGCCGATTATCGGGGCGACCCGGCGTCGGCCCTGCTGGAAGCGTTGGACAGCGAACAAAATCACGCGTTCCGCGACCACTTTCTGGAGATTCCCGTCGACCTCAGCCGCGTGATGTTCATCACGACCGCGAACACGACGGAAACCATACCGCGTCCGTTGCTTGACCGGATGGAAGTCATCCAACTTTCGAGTTACACGGACGAGGAGAAGTTACAGATTGCGAAACTTCACCTGTTGCCGAAACAGCTTGCCGAACACGGTCTCAAAAAAAGCATGTTGCGCGTCAGCGACGACGTTCTCCGCGCCGTGATACGCGACTACACGCGGGAATCCGGCGTCCGGCAGTTGGAACGGCGTCTGGCGGCGCTTTGCCGTAAGGCCGACATGCGTCTGCTGGAAGGCGACGCGAAGCGCGTGACCGTAACCGAAGACATGTTGCCGAAAATGCTGGATTGTCAGCCGTACCCGCCCGCACTGCGCACTGACCGCGAGGAAATCGGCGTCGTCAATGGCCTTGCGTGGACGGAGACCGGCGGCGAAATTCTCGAAGTCGAAGTCAACGTGATGGACGGTTCCGGGAAACTGGAACTGACCGGGAATCTGGGCGACGTGATGAAAGAATCGGCGTCGGCGGCGTTAAGCTGTCTGCGGAGCCGTTCGACTATGCTGGGCATTGATTCGGAGTTCTACAAGAACAAGGACATTCACGTGCACTTCCCGGAAGGCGCCGTGCCCAAGGACGGCCCCTCGGCGGGAATCGCGGTGACATTGGCGATGTTGTCCGCCCTGACGGGACAGCGAATCAAAGCCGGCCTTGCCATGACAGGCGAAGTCACCTTGCGCGGACGCGTGTTGCCTATCGGCGGCTTGAAGGAAAAGACCATGGCCGCGAAGCGTTGCGGCATTCATACCGTACTGATACCGAAGGATAACGTGCGGGACTTGGAGGAGATTGACCAGACGGTTCGGGCGGCGTTACGCTTTGTT
>JAFSOM010000082.1 GCA_017447005.1 Oscillibacter sp. | reverse complement strand
CATGATGCGTCTGGTATGCAATACCAGCGTATATGGAAAAATCCGCAACGCGCTGGACAAGGTTTCCCGCCCCAACGTGGACACGACTGCGGAGGAGTTTTTCGCGTGGCACGGCGTGGAGGTCAAGTCCTGCGTCCACCTTCCCGCCGGGTGTCCGTTCCTGCTCATGGTCGAGGGCGCGGTAGCCCAGCCCGCTTACGCGATTCCCTACGAGGCGGAAAAAATTCCGCAGTCCAAAGCCTATTCCGTGGAGCTGTTCTATCATTTCGGCACCGCCGTTATTATGCCGGACCTGATTTTCAAGCCGAAATACGTCACGGAAAGCGGCGGAGGCGCGACGGGCAACGCGAAGCTGTCCGGGTTGACGCTCGGCAATCTGACGCTCTCTCCGACGTTCGACGCCGACACGACCGCCTACACGGTTGCCACGACGAACGCCACGAACACCGTCACCGCGACGGCGGCGGACAGTAACGCTGCGATTGCCATTACGAACGGCTCCACGCCCGTCGCCAACGGAAGCGCGGCGACGTGGGAGACGGGCGAAAACACGCTGACGATTACCGTCACCAGCGGCGCGGCGACAAAGACTTATACCGTTACGGTAACGAAGTCGTAACGGCGCGGAGAGGAGGCGCGGGAAATGGCCTACGCGGATTTCGCTTTTTATCAGGAACGCTATTTCGGCGACGTTCTGACGGAGGACAACGCGACGCGCTGGCTCTCCCGCGCCAGCGATGAGCTTGACGCGCTCACGTTCGGGCGGCTCGCGTCGGCGTTTCCGACTGACGAAACCCACGCGGAAAAGGCGCGGAAAGCCGTCTGCGCCGCCGCTGACGCGCTTTTCAGCGTGGACGCGCAGAGACGCGCCGCGTCCGCGCAAAAGGCGGAGGACGGGCAGTATCGCGGCGCGGTGGCGTCCGTCACGTCCGGCAAGGAATCCATCTCTTACGCCGTGAACGGGAACGCGGCGACGGTTTACGCGACCGCCGCCGCAAACCCCGCCGCGCTGACGGAGTTGCTCTACGGTATCGCCGTGAAATACCTGTCCAACGTCCCGGACGCCAACGGCGTGAATCTGCTGTACGCGGGAGTGTGAACATTATGCGCGACGCTACAATTACGCTGTTCAATTTCCATGCGGCGACGGGCAAATGGTATCCCACGGAGTTCCATAACGTCAGCATGACGGAATCGAACGGAAACACGCCCACGCCGGACGCCGGAATGAAAAGCGCGGATACGGTTGAGCTTATCATCCGCACGGCGGCGGACAAATCCAATACGGACTACGGCTCGACCGTTCGATACGTCGGGCCGAAAGAATACGCCGCGCTGGAAAATCCTATCGGATACTTTACCTTCAAACCGGAACAGGACTTTTTCTATGTCGGTTCCGTCATGAGCCGGGCGTACTCCGACGACGATTATGACGATGGATTTTATCATTACGTGAACAAGACCCATGACGGCGTGTATATGATTCAGTCGGCGTCATTCTACAGTCTGATTCCGCACTTTGAGATTGGGGGGCGCTGAAATGTCGGATATGGCGCATTTCAAGAAATGGTCGCTGGTTCGTGGTCACGTCAATGTCACGATGAATCTGACGGCTTACGGGGAGCGTCTGGAAACCGCGCAATGGTGGCTTGGCAATCAGGTTTTGCATGGGTGCCGCGCTCTCATGCCGTTGCGAACCGGAAGTTTGCAAGACCGCTCCTATGTTGAGGACGGCGGGCGGCGCGTCGTGTTCCCCGGCCCCTACGCCAGAATGCTCTACATGGGCAAGGTTATGGTGGAAAGAAGCACGGGCAGAGGCCCGATTCCTTTCGTAGACAGCCCCGGAAGTACGCCGAAATTCCGATTCCATGAAGGCGCGAAGCTTATGCCGACGAACCGCCGCCTGGCCTACTCCAACCCGGAAGCCGTTGACCGCTGGTTTGACGAAGCCAAAGCGCGGAATCTGCCCTACTGGGTCAACGGCGTGGAGAACATCATCAAAACAGGGAGGCCGTGAGAAATGCCAGCGAAAACGGCGATTGACATTGACGGTTCGGAAGCCGTCACAACCGCGCTTCTGGAACTGCTGAACCGTTTCCCCGGTCTGAAACAGGGCGAAAAGATTCTGTTTTCCACCGTTCCGGAGGACGGCGGAATCGGCTTTTTCCCCACGTCCGGCGCGGTCTATCTGCAAAACGGCGAGGATATTATGGGCCATGTGAAACAGACGGTTCAGTATCCGTTCAGCGTAGTTTACCGGGCGGGAGCGAAAACGGAAAGCCAGCGTCTACGAATCAAGGAATTTCTGGACACGCTCGGAAAATGGCTGGAGCGTCAGCCTGTCACAGTCAACGGCGAGCAATGCCAGTTGACGGAATACCCCGCGCTGGAATCGGGAAACCGGGAAATCCGGTCAATCAGCCGGACGAACGCCGCCCATCTCAACGCCGTTTATCAGGACGGCATGGAGGACTGGGTTATCTCCGGCGCGTTGAATTACAGAAACGAGTTTGACAAATAATCGGGAGGTGCGAAAATGCCTACAGCTAACACAATACGGGATGTAAATATTGTCGGCGTGGAGGCTAACGCGAGCCAGCAGATTGTCCGTAAATGGATGGTACACCTGCTGGACGCGAGTTTCGGTAGCGGAACGCCCGCGTGGTACCGATTCGGACGGGATTTGCAAGAATACAACGTCGAATTGAACCCCGACACGGAGAATCGGAAAAACATTCTCGGTAACACGTCGTTCATTCATAACGGCTATGAGCCGTCCGGCGAAAACGACACGTTCTACGCCCATAAGGGCGACCCGCTCTTTGAAGCGCTTCAGGATATTGTGGACGGCCTGAAAACCGGGGACGCCTGTAAAACCTCCGCCGTGGAAGTCCACACATGGGAGGAATCGGGCGCCAACACCAATATTTTCGCGGCGACGAAACAGGACTGCTACGTCGTCCCGACCAGTTACGGCGGCGGTACGGACGGCTATCAGATTCCGTTTCAGGTGAATTACGTCGGCGACAAAGTGAAGGGGACCTACAACGCCCTGACCAAAACGTTTACGCCGACAAGCGAAACGGCAAGCGCGAAACTGTCCGCGCTGACTATCGGCAGTCTGACGCTCTCCCCGACGTTTAGCGCGGACACGACAAGTTACACGGCAACCACGACGAACGCGACGGATACCGTCACGGCGACGGTGGCGGACAACAGCGCGACCGTCGCCATTACGAACGGTTCCTCTAGCGTCACAAACGGAAGCGCGGCGACGTGGACAAGCGGCTCGAATACGCTGACTATCGTCGTCACGAACGGAAGCGCGACCAAGACCTATACTGTTACGGTAACGAAGTCGTAACATTGCGGAACAGCTTACCGTTCCGCCCTGAAACGATTGGAGGAAACTTTTTATGGAACCTGAAAAGACTGTTACGGAAGAAACCGGAACGCCGAAGACGGCGGATGTACCGGGCGCGGAGAGCGTAACGGAAGAAGAAGCCGCCGCGCCGACGGAACCGGAAACCGCGCCGGACGAGGCGGACGAAGCGGAAATTCCGTTGAGCATTACCGTTGACGACGGCCTGAAACGGATTCCCATTCAAAACAAGCTGGGCGAGGAAATCGGCGTGTTCGCTTTCCGGCCTACCGACGTGGATATTGTGTCCCGCTTTAACCATATGGTTGAGCGTTGGAGCGAGATAACGGACGCGCTGGACGGCGTTGAGGATTCGCCGGACGGCGTCGTTGATTTGAGCGACCCGGGAGTAATGGCAGCCATGGAAGCCGCGAAGAAAAAGTTGTTTGAACTGTGCGATTACGCGTTCGGCGGCGCCGCGTCCAAGGCGTTTTTCGGCGCCATGAATCCGTTTTCGCCCATTGACGGAAAGCTGTACTGCGAAAACGTCGTGACCGCTGTCGGAGCGTTCATTTCCCGCTACTTCAAGCGCGAGACGCTCAAAAT
>JAFSOM010000081.1 GCA_017447005.1 Oscillibacter sp. | reverse complement strand
TCCGTTTGTTTTCCTTCCATAAAGCCTCTTTCCCATCCTCCGTTATTGTTCCAACAAACGCCGCGCCGCGTTACGGATAGCAATGCAACCGCTGTCCGTTTGTTCCGATTATAGCCGTATCACGGCGTTTTGTAAAGAATAAAATTCAAGTTTTCCTTGTTCCGACCGCAGATAATAATGGAGTTGCAAGACCGCAAAAATTCTGTTATAATGAGAAATATCATCGAAAATATGGTAAATTTCTCCGTTTTTGAAGCGGAAAATTCAGGAAGAAAGAAGGCGTTTCAATGGCGAATTACAAGAAGCCGATTCAACGCAGTCTGCTAATTGGCTGTATCCTGTTTGTACTTATTTTGTGTCTTTTCCTGTCTTTACAGTCCGTTGTTCTGTTCTCCTCCGCGCTCTACGCGCAGTACGACGAACGCCTCGACCACATTCTGACCCATATCGAACGCAACGCCGACATTGAGGACTTGGCCCAGTGCGTCCGTACCGGGACGCCGTCGGAGAAGTACGCCGAACTGCAACGGCGCCTCAACGGGATGGTGGACGATTTCGGGCTTTCCTATCTCTACTCCGTGATTCCCGTGGAGGATGAAGTTGGAACCATGCTCAACGTAGTTTCCGCCACCAGCGCGGCGGAACGGGCGGCGGGGGAAACGGACCTTCCCTTGTTATACCTCAGCCACGAGTACCCGCGGAAAGAAGTGGAGCGTTACCTGTCGGCGTGGGAAGGGGAGGGGATTTCCTATTTTGAGGAAATTTCCGGATACGGCGCCTTTTACACCGCCTGCAAGCCGCTCAGAACGGCGGACGGGGAAACCGTCGCGCTATTGTGCGCCGACCTGTCCATTGACGACCTGCACAGAAATGTCAATACGTATGTAGTCATAAACGTCGTTCTGACCATTACGATAGGGGCGTTGTTTGGAGTTCTTCTGCTCATCTGGCTGCGGCGGAACGTGACCGGGCCTGTGGAGGCGCTGGAAAAGAGCACGCGCAGTTTCGCCGAAAAGAGTCACGAGGCCCGGAACCCGGAACAGCTCTCCTATGACGCGCCTGAAATTCATACGCTCAATGAAGTGGAATCGTTGGCGGACGCGATTTCCAGAATGTCGCAGGACATCAAGAACTATATTCTGGACATTCTCTCGGCGGAGGGCCGCATTAAGACCGCCGAACAGAAAGCCGAGGGCATGAGCCGGATTGCCTATCAGGACGCGCTGACCCACGTAAAAAATAAGGCGTCCTATAATCTAAAGACCGCCGAACTCGCCGCGCAGATTGCCAACGGAGACGCCGAGTTCGCTATTGTCATGATAGACTTGAACCACCTGAAACTTGTCAACGACACATACGGCCATGAAAAGGGCGACCAGTATATTGTCGGCTCCTGCAAAATTATCAGCGACATCTACAAGCATTCGCCGGTGTACCGAATCGGCGGGGACGAGTTTGTGGTTATCCTTCAGGGGGAGGACTACCGGAAGCGGCAAGCGCTTTACGATACGATAGAAGGAAAGTTCCGGGAGACTGTGGAAAATCCGGCGGCGGAGCCATGGGAGCGTTATTCGGCGGCCTGCGGCATGTCGGAGTACCACGGCCCGGGAGGGACCCCCGAGCAGGTCATGCGCCGCGCTGATGAAATCATGTACCGCAACAAGCAGGAGATGAAAGCCTGTCGCGTAAACTAAAGTGCAGTAGAGCCGGAATCACAACAAAAAGCGGCGGAATGACACCCATACGGTACCATTCCGCCGCTTTCTTTTCTGGTGGGGGAAGGTGGATTCGAACCACCGAAGTCAGTGACAACAGATTTACAGTCTGCCCCATTTGACCGCTCTGGAATTCCCCCGTATCAAATTTTCCGAGGCTGTCGGGCCGTCCAAAAAGACATGGAGCTGGTGGACG
>JAFSOM010000080.1 GCA_017447005.1 Oscillibacter sp. | reverse complement strand
GGATTTTGGGACGGCTCTCCGAAGGGTGGCTATGGATTAGGCTCCTGTATTCTACCACAAGGAGGGCCGGTTGGCAATGACGCTTGAGGAATTAAACGAACACGCCCGGTTACGGCGGGAACTGGAACAAGCGGAAAACCTGAAAGCCGCCATAGAAGCCGCGGTGGAACTGAAAGCGCAGGTCATAACCGGAATGCCCCACGCGCCGGGCTACAAGGATAAGCTGGGCGCGGCGGTGCCGAAAGTTCTGGATGAACTGCCGCTTGTGGAAGCGCAAATTGAAAGCCTCCGGAGCGACATTGCGCGGAAAGAATCCGCGATTGTCCGTTTCATTGATGCGTTGCCGGACATCCAGACGCGCACTATTTTCCGGCTTCGGTTTCTGGATGGCTTCACATGGGCATGGATTGCGTATTACATCGGGAGCGGGAACACGGCGGACGCCGTGAAGAAACGGTGCTATCGTTATCTGGACTAAAAGTTGTCCCGCCATGTCCCGCTATGTCCCTTGACGGCACGCGTTCCTTTGTGTTATGCTATGCTCGTAAAATCTTGACCAAGCCGGAGGACGCCTTATTTCAGGGCGTCCTCACTTTTTGGGGAAGGGAGGACATACAGCCGCCGCGTTACTCCTTGCGCGACGGGTACAGCCCACAAGCGGTTTCAATCGCCATGAATCCGTGCGGGGCTTGAAAAGGAGGATTTATCGTGTCTGGAATTACTGTTCTCGCCGTCTACGCCGCGCTTATGCTGTGCGTGACGGCTGTTTTCACCAAGCGGGCTCGTGACGCCGAAAACTTCCATGTCGCTGACCGGAACCTCGGAACGGTCGTTTCCGCTATGAGCATCGCGGCGACGTGGATTTGGGCGCCCGCGCTTTTCACCTCAGCGGAAAAGGCCTATGTCAACGGGATTCCGGGGTTGTTCTGGTTTCTTGTTCCGAACGTGGCCTGTCTTCTGCTGTTTATCCCGTTCGCCAAGCGTATCCGGGAGCGTATGCCTCGCGGCGTCACGCTTTCCGGGTTCATGTACGACGCCTACCGTTCGGAGAAAGTGCGCGGCGTCTATCTCTGTCAGCTTTCCCTTCTGGCGATTCTGTCCACGGGCGTCCAGCTTCTGGCCGGAGGAAAGATTCTTTCCGCAATCACGGGCATTCCTCTCTGGGCTATGACAATCGTTCTGGCGGCTATCGCCTACAGCTACTCGCAATTCTCCGGCATTCGGGCGTCCGTCATGACGGACGGCATACAGATGATTCTCATGTTAGCCGCCTGCGCGTTGTTCGTTCCTTGGGCGTTGTCCATGGACGGCGGCGTGGAACATCTCATAGCCGGATTGGGCGGCGTCAGCGGAAACTACACGCGCCTGTTTGACGCCAACGGCGTTTCCGTCCTGCTGTCGTTCGGAATCCCTACGGCTATCGGCCTGATTGCGGGGCCGTTCGGCGACCAGTGCTTCTGGCAAAGGGCGTTCTCCGTGCGGAAAGACCGGATTGGACGGGCGTTCGCTTTGGGCGCGCTTATGTTCGCCGTCGTTCCCCTTTCTATGGGGATTCTCGGCTACATTGCCGCCGGGTCTGGTTATGTCGCTTCCAACGCGGGACAGGTTAATTTTGAGTTGATTGCGCGCCTGTTCCCCTCGTGGGTAATGGCGCCTTTTCTGTTCATGGTCATTTCCGGGCTTCTCTCCACAGTGGACAGCAACCTTTGCGCGGTCGCGTCGCTGACAAGCGATTACGGCTGGAGCGTCCGACGCGCAAAAGGAAGCATGGTTGTTCTGCTGGCTTTGGGAATCGGCATTGCCAATATTCCCGGCCTGACCGTGACGAACCTGTTTCTGTTCTATTGCACTTTGCGGGCGACAACGCTTTTGCCCACGGTCATGACGCTGGCCGGAAAGAAGCTCTCCGGCGCGGGCGTGTTCGCGGGCGTCGTCACATCGTTCTGTATCGGCCTGCCCATATTCGCCTACGGCAATCTCCATAATCTCGCCGCGTGGAAAACGGCGGGGAGTCTCCTGACGGTTCTTCTGAGCGGCGCGGTCGCGCTTGCGCTGTCCCGGAAGGAGGCGCGGGCGTGAAAAACGTCAAAATGAAGCTGTCCTCGCTGAAACCCCCGGAACGCAACGTCCGAATGCACACGGACAAGCAGTTGAAGGAGTTTGAGCGCAGCATTACGATGTTCGGGCAAATCCGTCCTATCGTCACGGATGAGAACGGCGTGATTCTGGCCGGGAACGGCCTGTACGAAGCCTTGAAGCGCATGAACCGAACGGAAGCGGACGTTCTGAAAGTCACGGGGCTTTCGGAGAACCAGAAGAAAAAGCTCATGCTGGCCGACAACAAGATTTTCGGCTTGGGCGTGGACGACCTCTCCGCGCTGGACGCGTTTCTGGCGGACTTGAAGGACGATTTGGACATTCCCGGTTTCGACGAGGATTTGTTGCGGAGCATGGCCGCGGAAGCCAGCGCGGTCACGGAACAGTTGCGGGAATACGGAACGCTTGACCCCGGAGAAATTGAAAACATCCGGGCGGCGGGCGAACGGAAGGAAAACTATATGGCGAACGGCTTACCCCGTGAGCCTGATTCCTATACGGACGCGCCCGTGGAAAACCCTGTGGAATCCGTGGAAAGTAACGCCGCGCCGGAAAATGCGGAACCCGAACCCGTGCGTCGTTCCGTTGTCTGTCCGCATTGCGGGGGAACGGTATGGCTATAAAGCGCATTCGTTCGGACATGGACGTGGTGACAGCCGCGAAAATCCGTATCCGCAACGCGTTTGGCAACGGCGTCCCCGTGTATATGTCCTTTTCCGGCGGCAAGGACAGCCTGTCGTTGGGGCAGTTGGTTCTGAGCCTGATTCAAAGCGGGGAGATTGACCCATCCCTCTTGACAGTTCAATTTGTGGACGAGGAAGCGATATTTCCCTGTATTGAGGAAACCGTGCGGGACTGGCGGCGCAAGTTCCTGTACGCAGGCGCGAAGTTCGACTGGCTTTGCGTGGAGGTTAAGCACTTTGACTGTTTCAACGAGCTTTCGGAAGATGAAACTTTCGTCTGTTGGGATAAGCGGAAGCGGGACGTTTGGGTTAGACAGCCGCCGCCGTTCGCTGTCACGGAACACCCGCTTTTGAAGCCGCGCAAGGATAACTATCAGAGTTTTATGCCGCGCCTGTGTATGGACGGCATTACGCTGACGGGCGTCCGGGCGGCTGAATCCGTGCAACGCCTCCAGTACATGGCGAATATGAAACTGGGCGGGAAAGGCATGACCCGCCGCAGGCAGATTTTTCCGATTTACGACTGGACGACAAACGACGTGTGGCTTTATCTGCGCAACGAGGGTATAGAGATTCCCAAAATCTACTTCTACCTCTGGCAGACAGGCACAACGAGAAATCAGTTGCGGGTGTCGCAGTTCTTTTCCGTGGACACGGC
>JAFSOM010000079.1 GCA_017447005.1 Oscillibacter sp. | reverse complement strand
GTCTGTACTTGCAGGCGCGGGAGGTATTGGAAATCAACAAGGCCCAGCGGCATATACGCGGAGGCATTGCCACGCGCCGGAAGTACAGGGGCGTATAGGAAATTGACCGCACAGCGACGACGCGTTCGCCTCACAGGAACTGGAAATAAATCCCATATTTTTAAAAATACCTCTTGTATTTTGTCGAAACGCGGTATATAATCGGGGGTACACTATTTCAAGCGGTACGGCTTGCGTAGCCGTCGCACGAAGGAGCGCCCCTATGCCTGCAAACTTTGAACGAACGCCGCGCAAGCGGAGGAATCCGAAAGAAAATACCGCGCACGCGTCGAACCGCGGGCGGACGCCGGAACGGGAACGCGCAAACCGTGGACGGACATCAGAACGGGAACGCGCAAGCCGTACACGGACGCCGGAGCGCGAACGCGCAAGCCGCGGACGGATACCGGAACGGGAGCGTGTCAGCCGTAGCCGGACGCCGGAACGGGAGCGTGTCAGCCGTACGCGTACGCCGGAATGGGAGCGTGTCAGCCGTACGCGTACGCCGGAGCGCGAACGCGCAAGCCGTGGACGGACATCAGAGCGCGAACGCGTCAGTCGTAGCCGGACGCCGGAACGGGAGCGCGCAAACGCTAGACGGATACCCGAACGCGTCAGCCGTGGACGGATACCGGAACGGAAACGCGCAAGCCGTGCGCGGACGCCGGAACGCGTCAGCTATAGGCGGACGCCCGCCCGGAAACGCGTCAGCCGTCGCGGACGGGCCGCCCGTCCGGGTTTTTTGTCCGCGCTTACCCGTCTGACCGTGACCGTATTGCTCATTCTGTCCGTGGGCCGGATTGGAAGTCACCTGCTCTTTCAGGAGTTGCGGATAGAAGTCCGCCGCATGGATGAGGCCGTCCCGGAAACGGCGGCGCCGGTAGAGGAAAGCGTTTCGCAGAAAACTTTGGTCTCAAGCCATCTGACCGCCGTTTCCGACCCGCTCGCCGTCTCCGCGCCCGATTCCGAAGCGCGTATGTTAGCCGACGCCCAGCGGAACCGGAAGGAAGGCTTTTACACCATCCTTGTCGCCGGAGTGGACGACCACAACGGCGGAAGCGATACCGTCATACTGGCGTCCGTTGACGCGAAAAACCATAAGATTTTCGGTCTGAGCATTCCGCGGGATACCAAAGCCATTATTAATGGCAAAGCGCGGAAAATGAACGCCGCCTATAAAAACGGCGGTATGCGTCTGCTCGCCGAAACCGTCTCGGAACAACTGTCGATTCCGGTCGACTATACGGTAGAGGTAGACTTAGAGGCGTTCGCCGCCCTGATTGACGCTATCGGCGGCGTAGACTTTGACGTGCCCCTTGATATGAACTATGAGGACCCGAAACAGAATCTGCAAATCCATGTCTCCAAGGGCTTACAGCATTTGGACGGCGCGACGGCGTTGAAAGTCGTCCGCTTCCGGCATAACAGCGACGGCACCGGGTACGGCGACGAGGATTTGGGCCGTATCCGCACACAGCAAAACTTTCTGAAATCCGCCGCGAAGAGCGCGTTTTCGTTCTCCACCCTGACTAAAATTGACGATATGGCGCGGATTGTCCAGAAGTACGTGAAAACGGAGCTGACGCTTCCGAATCTGGCGTGGCTGGCGAAAGAGGCCCTGTACGCCGGGCCGGAAGGCATTCAGTTCGCCACCCTCCCCGGAAAATGGATGAGTCCCTATATCTACACCGACCGCGAAGGCGCCTTAGAACTTATCAACGCGCATTTGAACCCGTACAAGACTGACAGAACTCTTGAGGATTTGAATTTCCCCTCCTGACTTGTTTTCGTTTCCCGACAGGCTATCAGCGTTTTAGAGAGATAGAGAACGCTTATAGTAAAACCCTCCGCCCGCGTACCTGCGCGGACGGGGGGATTTCCCTTACAATGTCATTCTCTAAAAGCGTTCGCAACCGCTCAGGCATGGGATTTTCGCGCCGGGGTAAAGCAAAACGCCCGTCTCACCGTTTCATGAGACAGGCGTTCGCGTTGTCGTATTCTGACGCGGACAGATAGGCCATACGATTTCCCCTCACAGAACCCGTATAGAAACTGTCAGCAATCAGTCGCCCGGCTTGATAGCGCCGTTGGGGCAAGCGTCGCTGCAAGAGCCGCAGTCGAGGCAAGCGCCGGCGTCGATGACGTACTGGTCGTCGCCCTGACTGATAGCGCCGGCGGGGCAAACGTCCGCGCAAGAGCCGCAACTTACGCAAGCGGATGTAATCTGATAAGCCATGGGAGCACCTCCGTTGATTGATTTAGTAAAGGTATTATATCACGCCGCCGGGAAATTGCAATAGGGAAAAATAAAAATATGCAACAAATTTTCGTGGAAAAGCTGGAAAAAACGCCAAAAAGTTAGTTTGCTATAACTAACTTGCGATTTTTTCCTTTACCGTTCCGCGTGGACATCGCCCATGGAAGAGGAGCGGCGAAAGCGCGTCGCCCCTACTGCATACCTTATGTATATTAGAGAAGTGCGGAAGATATATTAAAAGGAGTGCGGAAGGGAGGAAACGTTTCCAGCGGGAGCGAGGAAGAGGGCGGAAACTTGAAGGTCAAAAAAAGTCAAAAATATTTTTCAAAAACCCCTTGACAAATCCGGAGACCGTGCTATAATAGCCTACAGAACGAAGGTCAAAGACAGTCAAAGTCAAGAACGAGGCTTGACGTTCCAATCCGGAACTTGGCCCGACGTTCAAACCGGAAAGGCGGCGATTCCATGGGAATCACGGATTTGATAGCCGCATTCCTGCAAGGTTCCTTGGAGGAGGCGGAAAACGGCGTGCTGGAAATCCAGCGCAGTGACTTGGCCCAGCGCTTTAACTGCGTGCCCAGTCAGATTAATTACGTAGTCTCCACGCGCTTTTCGCCGGAACGCGGCTATATCGTCGAAAGTCGGCGCGGCGGCAACGGCTATATCCGTATCACCCGCGTGCGCGTCGACCATCAAACGGCGCTCATGCACGTTATCAACAGTCTCGGCGACACGCTGGATTATCCGTCGGCGCGGGCGATTCTCGGGAATCTGTTCCACGCGGGCGCGCTGGAAGAAGGCGCCGCCAAAATGTTACTCGCCGCCGTCAGCGATAAGTCGCTCGGCGCCGCGCCGAAGGAAATCCGCGACAGTCTGCGGGCCGACATTCTCAAAAACACCCTCATTTTACAGGTGTAGTTTCCGGGAAATCGGCGTAAACTCAGTAACAACAACAAAAAGCGTCCGCGCAATCCGGACGCGAACGACAAAAAATTGTCCGCCCGGAGCGGACACAGGAAAATTTAAGGAGGCATTTAGTTATGAAATGCGAAAATTGCGGAAAGAATGAAGTGAACTTTGTCTATCAAAGCAACATCAACGGCAAAGTTGAGCAGAAACATTTGTGCGCCGAATGCGCGAAGAAACTTGGCTACATGAAGCAATTCGCGGCCAACCGTTCCATGATGCGGAATTTCTTCTCCGACGACTTTTTCGGCGACAACTTCTTTGGGCGTAGTCTCTTGGACGGCTTTTCTACCCCGATGTCCGCGCTCATGGGACGGATGTTAGACAACCCGTTCGACGACTTCTTCTCCGACATGCCCGCCCTGACCGCCGGCCCCGCCGCGCAACAGCAGGAGGCCACGAAAACCGACGAACAGCCCGTGAACGACGACGAGCGGAATCATTACGACCAGTGGCGCAAGCTCAACGCGCTGAAACTGGAAATGAACAAGGCTGTACAGGAGGAGAATTTTGAACGGGCGGCGGAACTGCGCGATGAAATCCGCCGTATGGAAAACTCCGGCGAGACGGAGAAGCCCGATAACAAGTAAACCCGCGCCGCGCCCCGGTTTCGATTCCGGGACCGGGGCATGAATGTCAACACGAAAGGAAGGTTGCCTTTATGAACGAAAGTCAATTCACCTCCGACGCGGAACGGGCGATAGAGTTATCGCAGGAAGCGGCGGCGGAACTTGGTCACGGCTATGTCGGTACGGAACACCTCTTGCTGGGCCTGATGAGAACCAATCAGGGCCTTGCTTACGAAGTCCTGACGGAGTTCGGACTGACCGACGAAATGTTAGAGGACGTTGTAAAGAAACTTGTCGGAACGGGGCTTTCCGGGGCGAATCCGTTGCAGGGCTGGTCTCCCCGCGCCCAGCACGCGATTCAAATCGCCCATGAGGACGCTATCAGGAGCCGCGCCCCCCAAATCGGTACGGAACATCTGTTGTCGGGCCTTCTGCGCGAGGGCAACAATAAAGCAATCCGCGTCTTGCGGACGACGGGCGCGGATAAGCAACGCTTACTGGAAGCGCTCTGGAAAAAAGTCAACGCCGCCTTCAATACCGCGCCGAAAGCGCAGGCGGGGCGATTCCGTCCGGGCGGCGGACGCGAAGAGGGCGGAAGCGCGTCTGGAAAGACCTTGCAGGAGTTCACGCGGGATTTGACCTCGGACGCCAGAAACCACCGTCTTGACCCGGTCATCGGGCGCGACAATGAGATACAGCGCGTCATACAGATTCTCTCCCGGCGAACGAAAAACAATCCCTGTCTGATAGGCGAGCCGGGCGTCGGAAAGACCGCCATCGCCGAAGGCCTCGCCGCGAAAATCGCGCTGGGCGACGTGCCGGAGGAACTGCTTGACAAGCGTATTTTGTCGCTGGACTTGTCCGGCATGGTCGCGGGCACGAAGTACCGCGGCGAGTTTGAGGAGCGCATTAAAAAGACGCTGGAGGAAGTCAAGAAGTCCGGCGACGTGATACTGTTCATCGACGAACTGCATACGATTGTCGGGGCGGGTTCGGCGGAAGGCGCCGTGGACGCCGCGAACATCATCAAGCCCGCCCTCGGACGCGGCGAAATCCGGGTTATCGGCGCAACCACGCTGAACGAGTACCGCCGCTATATCGAGAAGGACGCCGCGCTAGAGCGCCGTTTCCAGCCCGTACAAGTCGGCGAGCCGTCGCAGGAAGACAGCCTTGTTATCCTCAAAGGCTTGCGGGAGCGTTACGAACAGCACCACAAACTGCACATCACGGACGAAGCGTTAGAGGCCGCCGTCACGCTGTCGGCGCGGTATATCAACGACCGTTTCTTGCCTGACAAGGCGATTGACCTGATGGATGAGGCCGCGTCGCGGGTTCGTATGGAAGAGGAGGAGCCGTCGGAAGAGCTGAAGAATCTGGAAGAGAAGATTTCCGCGCTCGCCAAGGATAAGGACGCCGCCATAGCGCGTCAGGACTACGAGACCGCCGCGCAGTTACGCGACATCGAAAAGAACTATCAGGAGCAGGTCGAACTGGAACGCGACAGACGCCGTAAGAGCGCCCGCGAACATCGGGACGTAAACGCGGAGGACATCGCGGAAGTCGTGTCCGGGTGGACGGGAATCCCCGTCACGCGGCTGACCGAGGACGAAGGCGAACGCCTGTTGCACATGGAAGAAACGTTGCACAAGCGCGTCGTCGGACAGGATGAAGCCGTCCGAGCAGTGGCGCGTGCGATACGTCGCGGACGCGTCGGACTGAAAGACCCCCGTCGGCCTACGGGTTCCTTCCTGTTCCTAGGCCCCACGGGCGTCGGGAAAACGGAACTCTGCAAATCGCTTGCGGAAGTCATGTTCGGCGACGAAAGCGCCATG
>JAFSOM010000078.1 GCA_017447005.1 Oscillibacter sp. | reverse complement strand
CCGTCAATGACGATGAGCTTGCCGCCGCCCTTGATGGGGCTTTCGCCCTTCCCGGCCTTGACGGGGATGTGTCCGTTGATGATGTGGCAATGGGGGCCTTCCAGCCCGAACTCTTTCAGGATGAAGTCGCAGACCTCCGGATTCTGATAGAGGGCGTAATAGGGATTTTTCGGCTCCGTCCACGCGCTCTTGTCGTTGATGAGCCGTCGCTCAAAGGTGGTCATGCGGTCGCGCCCGAAAATAGGGCTGTTGCGTCCCGCCCACAGGAACCACAGAAAGTCCGTGCCGATTTTCTGTTCCTTTGTGCCCGGTTTCATGTAATACGCCTGACGCGCCGCGGCGTCGGCGTAGTCCAGAAATTCTTTTCCTTTCCGCTCTTTGCCGCCCAGCGTGAAAGAGAGCAGTTTGCCGTCCGCCGTCAGCGGGATACAGCCATGGAACAGGAGATTTCCATTGTGGATTTTGTAGAGACTGCCCTTGGAGTACAGAAACCGGACATGCCTTTGCAATTTCTCACTGCGCCGGAAAGAGGCGGTCAACTGGTCAATGACGGCGGACTCTTCCGGGGAGAGGGCGTAGGGGTCTTTCGGGTTCACGGTGGGAAAATCCGTATCCTCCAGCGGATAGGTTACGCCGTCGATGGTAATGGACTTGTTTTCATAGTCAATCTTGTCCAGCAAAAGACGGTCTTCCATGCCGTATTCCGGGTGACGCTGAATTTTTTGCCCTTCCAGTTTGAACAGGATAACGGTAATGGCCTTGTGCATGCGGGCGGAGAGGAGCTTATCCTTTTCGCTGTACTGCTCCGCGTCGTCGCCGGTGAGCTTCACCGCGAACCGGGACACGTCGCAATGCTTATAAACCTCGTTGGCGAAGACGGACAGAGGGCGCAGGGAAATGCCGTAGCCTGTCTCCACCACTTCCAGATTGTTATAGTGGATAGAGTTTGACAGGACAGTAGCAACCAGCGTCCGGCTACCGGAGGCGGCCCCCATCCATAACACGTCATGGTTGCCCCACTGCACGTCCACGCTGTGATAACTCAGCAGGGAATCCATGATGATGTCGGCGCGGGGGCCCCGGTCAAAAATATCGCCTACTAAATGCAAATGGTCCACCGCCATGCGCTTGATAAATTCGCAGACGGAGACGATAAAATCGGGAGCCTGACCGATGTCAATGATAGTGGCGATGATGTTCTCAAAGTAGTCCCGCTTGTCCGTCTCGTCGCTGTGGGTGTGAAGCAGTTCCTCGATGATGTAGGCGTACTCTTTCGGCAGGGCGGCGCGGACTTTGGAGCGGGAATACTTAGCGGATACCAGCCGACAGACTTCCGTCAGGCGGTGAAGCGTAATGCGATACCACTCGTCCAAGTCGGCGATTTGCGGCTGAAGCTGTTCCAGCTTTTCCTTTGGGTAGTAAATCAGGGTGGCGAGTTGGTCAAGTTCCGTGCGGGAAACCGTGGCGGAGAACAAATCGCCCAGCTTTTCCCGCACGACGCCCGAACAGGAGTTCAGAATGTGCAGAAACGCCTCGTATTCCCCATGCACGTCGGAAAGAAAATGTTCCGTGCCTTTGGGGAGATTCATAATCGCCTGCAAGTTGACAATCTCCGTACTGGCGGCCCGGACAGTGGGGTACTGGCGCGAGAGCATCCGCAGATACCGAAGCTCCGCGGAATCAAAAGTCTTTGTAATTTCCATAGCGGTTACACCTCTCCGTATTGTTTTCAGAACGATAAACCCGGACTGCCTCTATGATAACAGAATTTTTCCCGCTTTGCAACTCATGGAAGCCGCCAAGGTATGCGTAAAAAATTCTTGTCAAGGCTCGAAAAATGCCCCCCGTTGCACCATGACAGAGGGGCGAAAATTACGACAACCGCTCAGGCGGCAATATTTTTCATAGAGGCAAAGAAAAATAATCATATATACCTATTGACAAAGTATGTTTAATATGCTATAGTTAGGAAACGTCCGGATTCGGGGCTTGCCGCAGGAAGGGAGGGCGTTTCCATGGACCGTCAGGTAATTTTGTCATATCTTCCGCTTTACCGCGACGCGGCGTGGCTGACGCTCCGTCTGGGCTGTATGGGCATTGCGTTTTCGCTCCTGATTGGCCTCGCGTGCGCGGCGGCGCGTTACCGGAAAACGCCGATTCTGTCCGCGCTCGCCGCCGCTTACATTGAAGTCAGCCGCAATACGCCTCTGCTGATTCAGCTTTTCTTCCTCTACTACGGCTTGCCGAAAATCGGAATCCGCACGAATGCGGCGGCGTGCGGCGTGGCGGGACTGGCGTTTCTGGGCGGCGGCTACATGGCCGAAGCCTTTCGGAGCGGTCTGGAAGCGATACCCCTTTCTCAGAAGGAAAGCGCGTTAAGCCTTGGCATGACGGAATTTCAGGCGTTATGGCACGTCGTTCTCCCGCAGGCGCTTTCCGTCAGCGTCCCGCCGCTGATGGCGAACGTCGTCTTTCTGTTGAAGGAAACCAGCGTGTTCAGCGCCGTGAGCCTCATGGACTTGATGTTCACCGCCAAGGACCTTATCGGGCTTTACTACAGCACGACGGAAAGCCTGTTTCTGCTCGTGGCGTTCTATCTCCTGATACTGCTTCCGGTCTCCGTCGCGGGAAGTCTTTTAGAGAGGAGGCTCCGCTATGCCGGATTTGGGGTTTGAGGTTCTCTGGAAGGGCAAAAACTTTGCGCGTCTGCTGGGCGGACTTGGCGTGGCCTTGCGTATTAGTCTCGTCGCCGTGGCGGTAAGTATGCCGCTGGGCGTTCTCTTGGGACTTGTTATGACGCGCAAACATCCGGCGACACGAATCTTATCGCGTCTGTATCTGGAATTTGTCCGCATTATGCCGCAACTCGTCTTACTGTTCCTCGCGTATTTCGGCGCGACGCGCAGTTTTGGATGGGATTTGAGCGGCGAATTTGCGTCAATCCTCGTCTTTTCCCTGTGGGGTACGGCGGAAATGGGCGACCTCGTGCGCGGCGCGTTGGAGAGCGTCCCGCGACACCAGTACGAATCCGCCGCCGCGCTGGGCTTGGACGGCGCGCAAACCTTTCGTTACATCATCCTGCCGCAAACAGTGCGCCGCTTGATTCCGCTGTCCATCAACCTCGTCACGCGCATGATTAAGACCACAAGCCTTGTTTTAATGATTGGCGTCGTGGAAGTCCTGAAAGTGGCGCAACAAATCATTGAGGCGAACCGGATGAGCAGTCCGAACGCCGCCTTTGGCGTGTATTTGACCGTGTTTCTGCTCTATTTCGCGGTCTGCTGGCCTATCAGTCTGCTGGCGGGACATCTGGAAAAGAGGTGGCTGTAAGGCATGAGCCGCGAATTGCTTGCCGTGGAAAATCTCGTGAAGCGTTACGGAGAAAATACGGTTCTTGACAAGATAAGTTTCCGCGTACAGGAGGGCGAAACGCTGGTGATTATCGGCCCGAGCGGGTGCGGGAAAAGCACGCTTTTGCGCTGTATCAACGCGTTGGAGCCGATACAGGGCGGGCGTATCCTGCTGGACGGACAGGAAATCAGCCGCGACGCGAAAAGCCTGCCGAAACTGCGTCAGCGTATCGGGATGGTTTTCCAGAATTACGAGTTGTTCCCGCATTTGAACGCGCTGGACAACATCACGCTCGCGCCGATAAAAGTGCAAAAGCGGAAACGGGCGGAAGTCGTCGAAGAGGCCATGTCGCTTCTCGAACGCGTGGGACTGAAAGACCGCGCTTATGATTTCCCGCGCCAGCTTTCCGGGGGACAAAAACAGCGTATCGCCATTGTACGGGCGTTGTGCATGCGTCCGGAAGCGCTCCTGTTCGACGAAGTGACGGCGTCGCTTGACCCGGAGATGGTTCGTGAAGTGTTGGACGTACTCCTTGCGCTTGCGGAACAGGGACGAACCATGCTGATAGTGACGCATGAAATGCAGTTTGCGCGGGCGGTCGCCGACAGGGTTCTGTTTCTGGACGGCGGAAAAATCGTGGAGGAAGCCGCGCCGGACGCGTTTTTCGACGCTCCGCAAAGCGAACGCGCCCGCAAATTCCTGCGTACCTTTACTTTTGAGACAGTCAAACATCAGAAGATTGGAGGATATTCAAAATGAAACATCGTAAAAAACTCTCCGCGCTGATTCTCTCCTTGCTCCTCTTGCTCTCCGTGACGGCCTGCGGAAACTCGACGCCCGCCGCGCAGTCCGGCGACGGCGACGACGACGGCGCGGAAACCGTCTACCGCACGTTGGAGGAAATCAAAGCCGCCGGAAGCGTCAATATCGGCGTGTTCTCCGACAAAAACCCGTTCGGTTACGTGGACGAAAACGGCGACTATCAGGGCTACGACATCTATTTCGCCGAGCGTATCGGGCAGGATTTGGGCGTAACGGTGAATTACGTCTCCACGGAGGCGGCGAACCGGGTGGAGTATCTCGAAACCGGAAAGGCCGACATCATCCTTGCGAACTTCACCGTAACCGCCGAACGCGCCGAAAAGGTGGATTTCGCCTTACCCTACATGAACGTCGCGCTGGGCGTGGTCTCCCCGGACAGTAACGTTATCACGGATTTGAACCAAATCGGGCCTGACGACGCCGTGATTGTCATTTCCGGCACGACCGCCGAAACGTGGCTGACGGAAAACGCCCCTGAAATCACGCTTCAAAAGTACGACACCTACGCCAACGCCAAGAACGCGCTGGAGAACGGCAACGGCGTCGCATGGGCCAACGACAATACGGAAGTTATCGCCTTTGCGCTTCAAAATCCCGGCTATACGGTCGGCATTCCCACACTGGGCAGTCAGGATACCATCGCCCCGGCGGTTTCCAAGGGCAATTCCACGCTTTTAGACTGGCTCAATGAAGAGATTCAGTCGCTGGGCGCCGAAAACTTTTTCCATCAGGACTACGAGGCCACGCTCGCGGACACCTACGGGCTGGAATATGAGGAAAGTCTGG
>JAFSOM010000077.1 GCA_017447005.1 Oscillibacter sp. | reverse complement strand
TCGTCAGTTCCCTTTTCAGGCGTTCCGCCTCCCGCTCCGTGGACGTTAGAATTACCCAATCGTCCGCGAAACGGAAATTGTATTTCGGCGTCACGCCCGCCCATTTGAGCCGCCGCGTGTCATTTTGTTTGTGTTTGCACTGGCGGTGAGGCTCCATATATTTGCGCCCCACATACCAGTCAAAATCGTTCAGGTACACGTTCGACAAAAGCGGCGACAACACGCTCCCTTGCTGAATGCCAAGGGTTGTCACGTAATACAAGTCGCTTTCGACATATCCGGCTTTCAACATTTGGCTAATGATTTTCAACACGCGCTTGTCACGAATCCCCATGCGCCACAGCTTGCGCAGTAACAGGCGGTGGTCGATGTTGTCAAAACATCCTTTGATGTCGCCCTCTAACGCCCAGACTGGCTGGTCGGGTGATTTGCAACTTGCGTTTATCACGTTGATGATGTCGCGGATTGCGTGTTTCTGTGCGCGGTACGGGCGGAAACCGTAACTGTGCGGGTAGAATTTCGCTTCACAAATAGGCTCCAGCACAATGCGCATACATTCCTGAACGATTCTGTCCAGCGCCGTCGGGATACCCAGCGGACGCTTTTTGCCGTTGCTTTTCTCGATATACACGCGGCGGGCGGGTTTTGGCTTGTAATTCGCAAAGTTTGACTGAATCAACTGAATGAGTTCCTCTTTGGGCATTTGGAGATAGCGTTCCATCTTCATCTTGTCCGCTCCGGCTGTTTTACTGCCCTTGTTGGATTTGATGTTATGGACGGCTGTCACAATGGTCACTTCGTCGGCCATTGCCTCCAACAACCCCGTGAATGATACGCCCTGCCCCGATTTCTCATAGAGCAAGTCCAATACGTTTTTCAAGTCCGTTTCGTTTGAAAATCTGACGTTCAAATGCACAAGGTTTCACCTGCCTTGCGGTTCGTCACCCATATTTCAGGGAGTTTTCGATTTTCATTTCGTGAAATTTGTAAATCAGCCTGACTCGTGCCCTTCGCCGTGGGGCGTTTCAGCCCCGTGTGGCTGGCATTACCCAGCCCGGACTACTATGGCACGGCTGACCCCCCGCAACTTCATCGCGCCGCAACGCTCCCTTGCGGGTTCTCAGACGTTCCCAAATCCCTATCCTTGTTGTCTTTCGACAGTTGGAACCTTTAGGCCGCTACCTTACGCCGGGAAAATCCAGCCGCGCTTTGAATCACAGTTCCCGCGCGGCTCCGGTCGGTCATTTCATCCCGCCGGGTATGTGCGGAAAAACCAGCCGCACACGCCTTTTCCAATGTTCGCCCTTTCGGACGCCGTTGTCTCTTACGACGCTGCATAGCTTTCACTTACGGGTAGCCATAGGTTCACGGAAGCCCGCGCCATTATTGTCCATGCCTTTCGGTTTAGGTTTTCAGGCTACGACTTCACCACGCTTTGCACCTTTTCCCTTGCGGGGGATAATCACAGTGGAGTATTAGCTCTCGTACCGCCACGCGGCTTGACAGGCCGCTTTCGGGATTGCTCCCGTTTGGCGTTGATTCTGTACGGCGGGGGAATTTCGCCCCCGATTTCAGGATTTGAGTTCTCCGCGAACTTTTCTTATCGCTAAGTGCGTTCGCGGGGCGCTTTTCGTCATAGCTGTCAACTATGGTCTTATGCGCAACGCCTCGCGCAATTCTTAAAACCGTGCGCCTCGTCCACAAACAGACGGTCAACGCCGAGTTCCTCAAAGGTTACAACACGGTCTTTCTTCTCAGCCGCCGCGAGTTTCGCCAGCTTATCCTCCAGCGACGCCCGCTTTTTTTCCATCTGCTTAACCGTATATTTTTCGCATTCCTGTTCCTTGGCCTCACGGATTCCCGCGATGATTTCCTCAATCTGGTCCTCGACGACCGCCCGCTGGCGTTCCGGGGACAGCGGAATCTTCTCGAACTGCGAATGCCCGATAATCACGGCGTCGTAGTCGCCCGTGGCGATACGGGCGCAGAAGCGTTTCCGTCTGGCGGGTT
>JAFSOM010000076.1 GCA_017447005.1 Oscillibacter sp. | reverse complement strand
GTCCCGGCGGCGGCGTCGAAGGAAGTCAGGGTTGTCTCGTCGCTGAGGGAGTAGAACGCGGCGCCGGAGGCGGTATCGGCGCGGAGCAGATTGGAAAAGAGTATCGCGGCCTGAGCGCGTTCGAGCGGCGCGGAGGCGTCGGCGTTGAGACCGTCCGTCAGCCCCGTGGATTCCGCCACCGCCATATAGCCGTCGGGCCACACGCCGCCGACATCCGAATCTTTGTAGCCGAGGAGCCGTAGCAGAATCGTGACGGCCTGCGCCAGCGTGACGTTGCGTTCCGGGTGGAACATGCCGTCGGAGTAGCCCTTAATAATCTCCTGTCCCCGCGCCGCGAGGTTGATATACGACGCGGCCCAGTGCGAGGGCTTCACGTCGGGGAACACCGTAATGACGGCGTAACGGCCCAGCTCTTTTTCCGTGCCCGTGGCGAGAATCACCATCTTGCAGAACTGCGCCCGGTTCAGGCTGACTTCCGGACGGAATGTGCCGTCGGAGTAGCCGTCGAGCACGCCCATGACGCGCAAGGTCTCCACGGCGGCGGCGGTTACGGGGTCGGTAATGTCGGCGAACGAGCTTGTGACCGCCGCCCGCGCTGTCGCCGGAAATAATAATAAAATCACGCAAAGGAAAGATAACAGACGTTTTTTCATCATAAATCCTCCGGATAGTTTCATCATCCGCTATGGCTTAACACCACATAATCAGCCGCTCATGGGGAAGGTCGTTTTTCGCGGAAAGCAGATACCATTTCGCCTGTCTGATATGAGCTTTGCACCACTCGTAGCCGTCAGGAAGGCGGACTTCCCGGAACTCTTCCGTTTTGGGGTCAAGTTCGAGGGAAACGGGCGTCTTGCAGTCCTCTACAAACGCGTCGCAGAAAATACGGTCAGCGGCCTTATGAATGTTTTTTAATTGAATCATAGTAATTCTCCGCCTCCAAAGCGTAATTATACACGCGGGATGTCTGGATATGCGCGTCATGTTGCGACATTCCGTTCAGCATAAGCCCATGCTCCATGAGTTCATGCCGCAACAGGGTTAAATCATGCTTCTGAATGTCCTTGCCGTCAATCAGCCGTTGCCATGACGCCGCCATTTCGTAACAGGCGGCGAAACGTTCAATCTTTCCGTCGCCGAGGTCGTGTTCCTCCAGAAAGATAAACCGCTTGATTTGCGCGATTTCCTGTTCGGGGTAACCGGTATTTTGCGCGATTTTTTGAACGTCCGTTCGCATACGCCGCACAAGGTTATAATACCGTTCCGCGTGTTCCTGCGCCTCTTTGCTGTCAGGGTCCAAGGCCCCGCTGATAGCTCCAAAAAGTAACTCTATCATAGGTTATTCGGCGCGCAAGGCCTCCACGGGCTGTAACCGGGACGCTTTGGCGGCGGGGTAACTGCCGAACAGTACGCCTATCGCCACGGACAGCGAGAACGCGCCGAGCGTCACCGGGAACGACGGGTAAATCGTCATCTTGAACAGGAGTTTCCCTAGAATCAGGCTCCCGCCCGTGCCGACGATAATGCCCACAATGCCGCCGAATCCGCATAACATCCCCGCTTCAATCAGGAACTGCGCGACGATACTGGCCCGTTGCGCGCCTATCGCCCGACGTATCCCGATTTCCCGCGTCCGTTCCGTGACCGTCACCAGCATGATATTCATAATGCCGATACCGCCGACGAGCAACGAGATAGCCGCGATTCCGGCGAGTACGCCGCCGACCATGCCTAACGCCTGCGCTTCGTACTGTTGCCACTGGTCATTGGAGTACACGTAGAAATTCTCGTCGGGAAGGAGGCCCTTTAGAAAGCCGTTCATGCGCGTCTTGACTTCCTTCATCTTGTCGGAATCCTTCAGCTTCACGACAAATTCGCTGGGCTTCTCTCCGCCTAACATCCGTTGCGCCGTGTAGGGAAAGACAATAAAGTTGTCAAGATTGCTGTTCATATTGCCGCTGTTCTCCGTGAGGCGCGACGCGTAGACGCCCACGACGCGGTAGGATGAGCCGCCGACGGCGAGACTTTTTCCCACGGGATTCGCCGAGCCGAAAAATAACGTTGCGGCGGACGCGCCAAGCGTACAAACCTGATTGTATTTCGACATGTCGAGCATAGCGAGGTCACGCCCCCGGGCGAGCGTCAAATTGTTGCACGCGCTGTACTGGTCACTGCCATAGTACATATCGGGCGGGAAGTCGCCGACAGGGTTGCCCATATCGTCCCATTCGCGTTGCATGTTGTTCGTGGACTTCGTGCCGTAGGATACGGTCACGTTATACAAACGGCCCTGCGGCGAGACGCCTTTCACGTCCTTCAAGGAGTTGCAGAAGTTGCGCAAGTCGGGGAAGTAGTCCTGTGAGATGTCGTTGCCGTCCATGTCGTATTCCCAGTTATAGATATTGACGTTGAGAATGCCCGTACCCATTGCGGCGTATTGCGCGAGCATAGCGCGTTTGTAGCCGTCCATGACGGAAACAATCGTCATGACGGCGGCGATACCGATAAAAATGCCCAGTATCGTCAAGGCGGAGCGGCCCTTCTTGCCCCATATGGATTTCCACGCCATTTTCACCGCCTGCCATAGATTCATATGTCATTCCCCCTCCGTTTCATCCGGAAAGCGTCTTACGCCCTCAAACACGTCGTCAGTAGAAATCAGGAGTTCCGGAAGGGCGGCGCACCGAAATTCCGTGATGATTGCGTCGCGCTCTTCGGGGTCGAGACACTCAAAATCGTGAAACGGGTACTTGCAATATACGTCCCGCAACGCGAATTTCCCGTTTTGTAAAAGGTAGCGTTCAAGAAAGCGCTCTTCCGGGCTGATAATCCAGTATTCCCCGACGCCGCAACGCTCGTATACGTCTTTCTTATGTCCCCGGTCATGCCGGACGGTCTTCCATGACAGAATCTCGACGACTAAATCCGGGGCGCCGTGTATGCCGTCCTCTTTTACTTGACGCGGGTCAGTGACTAAGGCGCCGTCGGGCATATAGATTTCCCCGTCCTCCAGAAACACGCCGACGCTTGCAAAATATTCGGCTGTCTGTTCGCGGAGATAATTGATAAAAAGGGAAGTCAAATTTCCTTTTATAAAATTATGGTTGGTGGGGTCGGGATACTTCGGAAAGATTTTCCCTCCTATCGTTTCGTCCCATTCCAAATCGTAACGCGGCATAGGCTTTCCGCTCCTTTCAAGAAATTCCGGGGCGTAGCGTGACGGTTCAGGGCTTGACGGGGGCGTACCAGTCGACGGACTGCGCATGGTCTTCGACGATTTTGCCGTCGCTCAGACGCACTACCCGCCGCGCCGTCGCCGCGATTCCGTTGTCGTGCGTGATTAAAATGACGGTACTGCCTTCGTTGTTGAGCTGTTGGAGGAACGCGAGAACCTCTAAGCCGGTATGCGAATCCAAAGCGCCGGTCGGCTCGTCGGCCATGATGATGGGCGGACGCGTGGCGATTGCCCGGGCGATGGCCACGCGCTGTTGTTGACCGCCGGACATCTCCGCCGGGTGATGTTTGACGCGTTCCGCCAGTCCGACGCGTTCGAGGGCGTCAAGGGCCATATCGCGGCGGTCGATGGGGTCGACGCCCTGATAAATCAGGGGCAACTCCACGTTTTCCAGTACGGTCAGCGACTGAATGAGGTTGTACTGCTGGAAGATAAAGCCAATCTGTTTGTTGCGGATACGGCTAAGTTGCTTGTCGGAAAGTTCGCTCACGTCGGCGCCGTCCAGACGGTACTCGCCGCGTGTGGGGATGTCCAGACAGCCCAGCACGTTCATCATCGTGGACTTGCCGGAGCCGGACTGCCCCACAACGGCGACAAACTCCCCGCGGTCAATGTTGAGCGACACGCCGTCAAGGGCGCGGACTTCGCTTTCCAGTCCCTCGCCGTAAATTTTGTATACGTCAATCAATTCAACCAAATGCGCCATAGTTTCACCACTGTTTTTCCTGTCGGGGCGGATGGGGATTAGAACATGCTAAAGGCGTAATCTTCCTCCTGCATTTGCGTGAAGACTTCCTGCCCCTCGGTGAGGCCGGACTTTATCTCGACGCTGTAGGAATCCTGAATGCCGATTTCCACGGGCACGGGCCAGAAGCCTTCGGGGATGTCCTCAATAGCGATGACGCCGTCAATCGCGTTATCGGGGCGCTCGCCGCCGACGTACACCACGGTGACGCTCTCGCCGTCCTCGGTGGACGCGTTGCGCACGCACTGTATCGGCACGAGCAAGCAGTTATCGTTCTGACTGGCGACCAGCGTATAGCGCACGTCGCTGTTGACTTGGAAGTTTTCGTCGGGACTGTCCACGGCGATGACCATGGGGTAGGTCGTGACGCCGTTCGCGCTCGTACTGGAAAGGCTGACGCTCTCGACATAACCCGTGGCGAATGCTTGGTCCCACTGGTTCAGCTCCACGGCGAGACCCTTCTTAACATACGAGATGTTGCGGGAATCGACGGTCGCGTTGACAATCATCGTGGACATGTCGGAGATAACCATAGCGACGGTATTCGCGGGGACTTCCTCCCCCTGCGTGAGATTCAAGCCGATAACTTTGCCGTCAATCGGCGCGACGGCGTTGCACTTGACCAGTTCCTCCTGCGCTTTGAGAACCTTGTTCTGCGCTTCCTCCACGGCTTTTTCATTCTCCGTGACGGTCTTTTCGGCCTCGGTGACGCCCTTTTTCGCCGTCTCGACGCCGCGCAACGCCGTTGTGACGCCGTCCTCCGCGTCGGTGACGCCTTTCCGCGCCGTCTCCACGCCTCTTTCCGCGTCGGTGACGCCCTTTTTCGCCGCGTCCACGGCCTTCACGCGGTCTTCCACGTCCTTTTCCCTGTCCTCTACGACTTTCTGCGCGTCGGAAATTTGGTCGTCAAGGGTATCGCTGTCGAGAATCACGACAACCTGCCCTTCCCGGACGGGCAAGTAGTCCACAAGCGTACTCTCAATGACCGTCCCGCCGACTTCGGTCTTGAGGTCGGAAGTACGGTAGTATTCGAGTTTGCCGGAATCGTAAGGGGCGGCGTACTCGTCGCCAATGTCGACGGCGGCGGACGCGGTCATGTCGGCGGCTAAGGCTCCGTCGTTCTCCACGACGATTTCCGCGGAAAACAGTTGCGAGCCTTCTGTCGTCGGACGGCTTATCATGTGCACGGTCTCCACGACGCCGGACAGCTCCGACATCAGCGACGGCACGGATACGCGGGCGGTCTGTCCGGCCTTGATTTCCCCGGCGTAGGCGTAGCTGTAGTACTGCGTAAGGCGGAACCGGGTATCGTCCACGAGCGTGGCGACTTTGGTTCCTTCGGAGAGCTTATCGCCGGGGTTGAGCTTGGCAACGTCCAACGCTTTCCCCGTGTAGGCGGCCTTGACCTGTAAATCGTCCAGCTTGGCGCGGATTTTCTCCAAATCCTTTTTCGCGCTGTCAACGCGTTCCTGCGCGGAAACCACGTCTTTTTCGGCGGAAGTCACGCCCTCCTGCGCGGTCTTTACGCGCTCCTGCGCCGTGACAACCTCCTCCTGCGCCGCCGTGACGCGTTCGCGGGCCGTGGCGACGCCCTCCTCGGCGGAACGCACGTTCTCCTCGGCGGAACGCACGCCCTCTTTGGCGCGGTCGACGGCTTCGCGGGCGTCGGTGACTCCCTTTTCGGCGCTCT
This sequence comes from Oscillibacter sp., assembly GCA_017447005.1. Taxonomy (GTDB): domain Bacteria; phylum Bacillota; class Clostridia; order Oscillospirales; family Oscillospiraceae; genus Oscillibacter. The sequence continues at coordinate 1,258 of JAFSOM010000076.1, read as the reverse complement.
CCACGGCCTGCCGGGCGTCCTCGGAATCAATCACGTATAACGCCTGTCCCGTCGTGACAACGTCGCCTTCCTCCACGAGCACTTCCTTGACCGTGCCGTTATAGGCGATAACCATATTTTCGCTATTCTTGGCGCGGGTCATGCCGCTTCCCTCGACGGTCGCCGTAATCGCGCCGTACTGCACGAAATCGGTCAGCGGCATGGCCTGACCGCTTGCGCCGCGTCCGGCGAAAAATCTGCGGTAGGCCCAGAACCCGCCGCCCGCCAGAACCAGTATCACAATAGCGATACGGACAATACGGCGGCGTTTTTTGCGTTCGGCGGCGGAGAGTTTTTTCTTCGGTTTCCTATCGCCGCCGCGTTTCCATGGCAAGGCCGGACGGCGTTTCGACGCGGCTTTCTCGGCGTCAGGGGTAGCGCGTGCGGCGTCCGACGCGGCGCCAATATCCGGAAGCGCGGTAGTCGGCGCGGCGTCGGCGCGTAAAATTCCGGTTTTTTCCATTTTCTCATCCATAATGCGTCCGCTCCTTTACTAGTCTATCGGACGGGAGCCGCGCACGGTGTACAGGCTTCCCGGTTGTCAGTCGTAACTTCAATATTAGAGGCGTTTCGGGGCAAATGCAAGAACAAAACGGTAACATTTTACTGACGTTTTGGAACGTCCGAATGTTCCGCCGCGCAAGGCTTTTTCGCCCCGACGGAAGGACGCGCCTTTGTCGCCCGCCGGAACGGGGGAGAATCTCACGAAGTGACAGAGGGGGGCGACGGTGGGGAAATCGGGCGCGACGATTTTCAAATTTTCGCGTATGGACGGCGGCAAAACGGGCCATACTTGCGTTATGGAATCCAACACTGAGGAGGGTTTACATGGAACAGGACAACAAGAAACGGCGGACAGGTCAGAATATCGCCTTCTATACGGCGCTGGCGGTCTGCCTGATAGCGGTCGGCGTGGGCACGTGGGAGTTGTTACAGCCGGAGAAGGCGTCAAACGACGCGGCGGCGGTGTCGTCGGCGGTAGCCTTGCCCGACGGCGGCGCGGCGTCCGGGGATGATGGCGGCGCTACGCTGTGGGAAGGCGGCGGCGTCGGGCCGGAGGACATGAGCGGAGACGGCGCGGAGATTCCCGCGAGCGGCGCGGCGGACATCCCGCAGAGCGCGGACAGCGGCGCGGCGTCAGCGGCGGGGGAGAGCGCGACGGCGTCGGACGCGTCAGCGGCGGAAAATTCGGAGGCCGTCACCGGGGCGGCGTCCGTCC
>JAFSOM010000075.1 GCA_017447005.1 Oscillibacter sp. | reverse complement strand
GCCGAAAGGATAGGCAACCGTGCGGCTGTAGTCGAAATCCCCGGCGTTGGGCGTTCCCATGACTATATCCTCATAACGGGTTTCGGCGTAGCGGTAGCCCAGATAAATTCCCTCCTGATAGACGCTGTACATTCCCTGCACGTCCGCGCCCTCCAGCAGAAGGCCGTACTCGTCGTAATTCTGATAGGGAACGGTGTAGAAGTTGACTACAGCGGGATTCAAAAAGTTGTCGTACCAGTAGGTATCGACCAGAGAGCCGGACGGGGAAACCGTACCGGAGAGCAGACGCCCCACGCCGTTCGCGCCCGTCTGACCTACGTCGCCAATCCACATACAGGAGTCGATGCCGTAATCCGCGCCGCAAATGTCCGGGTTCAGGAAATCCAGTTCAATCGCGTTCGACGTGTTCAGTAAAACGATGATACGGGCAAACGTGCCGTTATCTTTGAGGGCTTTTAATCCGGCAAGCAAATCGCGTTCTTCCTGAGAGAGCGACAGATAATCGCCGTCGCCTTCCAGCCCGACGCCATAATGGACTTCCGCGCTTTCCACGCTGGATTCCTGCGCGGTAATCTGCCCGTCCTGTACCTGACTGGAAACGCTGGTATTCGTCACCAAAGAAGCGGAGGCGTCGCCGTCGGGCAAATCCGCGCCCTCGCCGCCGGAACGGGAGAATACCACAATCGCCGCGTCACCGTATTCGGCGAAGCTGGAAGCGTTCGCGCTTTCGACTTCCGCCCACGGCGCCTCATTTACCGCGTACTGCGTATTGGCGGCAAGCTGGTCGGAAATCGCGGCGGGCGTTTTGCGCCCGTATTTGCCGGCTGTGGAAACGTACCAGTCCCACAGGGTCTGGTTAATTTCGATTCCCTCCGCGTTGAGCGCGTCTTTGAGCGTCGGCGCGGCGCTGGTGTCCACACTGCCCGAACCTGTGCCGCCGTACATCAAATCCACGCTCCCCCGCGCAAACAACGACACTTTCGCGTTGGCGGGCAACGGCAAAGCGGCGTTGTCGTTTTTCAACAGGGCCGCGCCTTCCGCCTCGACTACGGCGCAGAGTTCCTTTTCGTAGTCCCATCGGGCGGCGTCGCTGTCAAAATCGCTGGTGAAGTACATAGCGGAGGGGTCGTAATTGACCACCTTGGAGTACGACGTGTTCAGCGCCACATTCAGCGTCGTGGCGTACCGGTTGGCGAAAAAGTTCGCCACAAAGGACGCCACCAGCAACACGGCGCACAGCGCGGTCAGCGCCGACCACAGCGCTACTTTCGGCTCTTCTTCATATTCATCCTCCTTCAATTTCAAACCCAGTTCGCGCTTTTTCCGCTCTTTTTGGGGAGCGTGTAGGCGGGATTGGGCGTTTCCACGTATCGGAGCGTACAGGCGTCGGAACACTCCCCGGCTCTGGCTTCCAGTTTCGTTTCGCCGTGGAGCGGAACCTGAAACGCGAATACTTTTTCCCCCGTCTTTTCCTCTATCCTTTCGCCGTTGAGATACAAGGCGACTTTCGGCTGATTGGTATAGACCTTGACCTCGGTCAAATGTTCCGGGCGGTCTCTGTAGCGGCTCCCGCAGATGTGGACAAACGGCTCGCCGCTCCACCATGCCTTGTAGAGATAAAAGCTGTCCTTTTTGATTTTCCGGTCAAAGGTCACGACGCCCTTGTGATTCATCCCCGGTTCGCCGCCTTGGTCGCGGGCGTCGGCGGCGAAGTCGAACATATTCCAAAGGTGCGTCGCCCACAGGAACGGATGACGCTCAAAGCATTTCAGCATATACTCGTTGTAAATGCACTGATATTCTTCCGTATGGTCGCCGCGCCGGGGGTGAGAAGAATGCAGGTTCGGCATGGCCTCGCAACCGTATTCCGAATAGCCAAGGGCGCGTTTGGGATAACGAAAGTGAAAGAAGTTCATCCACAGGTCGTTGAGAAACAGCCCCGGCACATACCAGCCTAAATACAAATTCCAGCTTACAACGTCCGTGATATGAGCCACGGGATTGAACGGAGCGCATATGGCGTAACAGGCCAGCGTAGTAAAGCGCGTGGGGTCAAGCTCATGGCACAGGTTGTTCAAAACGCGGTGATTGTCCAGCATATCCTTATTGTCTTTCGTGGAAATTGTGATTTCATTGGACACGCCCCAGCAGACAATGCAGGGATGATTATAATTTTGCGTGATGAGTTCTTTCATTTGGGAGACGGCGTTTTCGCGTCCGTTGGGCATATGCTCCGAAATGTAGGGAATCTCCGCCCAGACTACCATGCCGTACTCGTCGCACAGGTCATAGAAATACTGGTCGTGCTGGTAATGGGCCAACCGGATGGTATTGGCCCCTATTTCCCGAATGAGTTCCATGTCGCGGCGGTGATGTTCCTTTGTGATGGCGTTGCCGATTCCCTTCCAGTCCTGATGTCGGCTGACGCCGTGGAGCGGGTACAAACGCCCGTTCAGGAAGAATCCCTTGTCCGGGTCAACCCGGAAACTCCGCACGCCAAACCGGGCGGACACCTTGTCTAATTCCACGCCGTCGCGCACAAGCGCGGCCTCGGCGGCGTACAGGTACGGGTCTTTCACGCCGTCCCAGAGGCGGACATCGGGAATTGTCAGCGTTACATCCGTTCCGGTTCCCTCCGCAACTGCGTTGCCGTCCGCGTCCAGCAGATGAACCCGAACTTCCGCGCCCGCTACGCCGTGGAACGTCTCAACCCGGACAGCGCCGTCTTTGCCCTGTACGGTCGGCGTGACTTTCAGGCCCTCGCCGCCGAACGTGTCCAAATCGAAATGCTCCGCCGGAACAACGCGAAGCAGAACGTCCCGGTAAATGCCGCCGTAGAACGTAAAATCCGCTTTCTGCGGGTACACCCGGTCATTGACGCTGTTATCAACCCGAACCGTCAGCGCGTTTTCCGGTTTCAGCAGATTCGTGACATCCCAGCGGAACGTGGAGTAGCCGCCGTCATGCGTCCCGACCGCCGTCCCGTTGAGTTCCACGGCGGCGGAAGCGTTCACGCCCCGAAATTCCAGATACGCGCGCTCCCCGTCCGCAGTCTCCGGCGCGGGAAACGTCCGGCTGTACGTACAGGTTCCCCGCCAGTAATCGTTTCCTCCGTCTTGACCGTCCGCGCCGTTCCACGTATGGGGCAAATTGACCGTTTGCTCCTGCCCGTCCGGGCCGAGGAACGCCCAGCTTTCGTTGATTGCAATCTCTCTCCGCATGGAACCGCCTCCTTTTTGAATGCGCTTTGATTGTAGCATTGCGACACCCCGTTTTGCGTGGCGTATCTTGCGAAAAATACGGTGAAAATTGCGTTCCGTACTGGAGGTGTCAAAAAAAGCGCATGGAATTTGGGCAATATAGCGAAAGCTTATTCTCTGTTTTGACTGTTTTTTGGCATTGTAAAGTTCTCGGAATTGGAAAACCCACGAATTAAGAGAACAATTTTTGCAAGGTTTTCCACAAGAATAACCGTGTATTCTGGGCGGACATCATTTATAATAAAACCCACAATCGTTACGGAGGTGTGCGCATGAGCGGACAACTGGCATTGAATGAACAGGGACTGCAAAACCGGGCGGCGTGGGAAGCGGCGGGCTTTTCTCTCCCGCGCTACGACCGGGCGGCTATGGCGGAGACGACCCGAAAGAATCCCGTGTGGCTCCATTTCGGCGCGGGGAATATCTTCAAGGCGTTTCAGGCCAACGCCGCGCAAAGGCTCCTGAATGACGGCGTAATGACCGCAGGCATTATCGCGGTGGAACGCTCCGATTCCGGCGGAAAACGGCAAAACTACGAGGCGCACGATAACTATACGCTTCTGGTGACGCTGAAAGCGGACGGCAGTATTGAAAAGACCGTAATCGGCAGTATCGCGGAGACGCGTTTCCTCTTTTCCAACGACCCCGCTGAATATGCGCGTCTGCGTGAAATCTTCACGGCGCCCTCTCTCCAGATGGTGAGCTTTACGATTACGGAAAAGGGCTACGCTATGGAGGACGGCAAGGGACAGCTTCTCCCGGCTGTCGCGTCGGATATGAAAGCCGCCCCTGAAAACGCGGAAAGCTATATGGGAAAACTGGCTGGCCTGCTCTATGAGCGCTTCAAGGCTGGCGCTATGCCGATTGCTATGGTGAGTATGGACAACTGCTCCCATAACGGCGACAAACTCCGCGCGGCAATCAGCGCGTTCGCCCGCGCATGGACGGAAAACGGACTGGTTGCGCGGGAGTTCGCGGATTACATCGAAAGCGGCGCAAAGGTCAGTTTCCCGTGGACGATGATTGACAAAATCACGCCCAGCCCAGACGCGAATGTGGCGGCGGCGCTGAAAAAGGATGGCTTACAGGATATGGACGCCTCCGTGACTTCCAGCGGAACGCATATCGCGCCGTTCGTCAACGCCGAGGAAAGCGAGTATCTGGTCATTGAGGACGATTTCCCCAACGGACGCCCCGCGCTGGAAAAGGCCGGATTCCTCTTTACAAACCGGGATACGGTCAACAAAGTGGAACGCATGAAAGTGTGCGTCTGTCTGAACCCGCTTCATACGGCGCTTGCCATTTACGGCTGTCTCTTAGGTTATCAGAAGATTTCCGCTGAGATGAACGACCCGGAACTTCTGGAACTTGTCCGGCGTATCGGCTATCAGGAAGGATTGCCTGTCGTGGAACATCCCGGCGTGATTGAGCCGAAAGCGTTTCTGGATACCGTGTTGAACGTCCGCTTCCCCAATCCCTTCATGCCGGACACGCCCCAGCGTATCGCCACGGACACCTCGCAGAAACTGGCAATCCGTTTCGGCGAAACGGTCAAGGCGTACATCGCCTCGGATACGCTGGACGTGCGGAATTTGAAACTGATTCCCCTGGTATTCGCGGGCTGGCTCCGCTATCTGATGGCGGTAGATGACGCGGGCGCGGCGTTCACGCCCAGTCCCGACCCTATGCTGGAATCCGCCGCCGCGTATGTCTCCGGTTTCCGACTTGGAGACGGCGTTTCCCCGGAGGACGCGGAAAAACGGCTGTCCGGCATTCTGTCCGACAGCGCCATTTGGGGCGTGAACCTTGTGGAAACCGGACTTTCCGGCATTGTCCGCCAATACTTCACGGAACTGATTAGCGGCGCGGGGGCCGTTCGCGCCACGCTGAAAAAGTACGTGACGGGAGGAAACGCGCAATGAAGAAACCGTTTATGAATCAGGACTTTCTCCTTTCGACGGAGACGGCGAAACATCTCTATCACGATTTCGCCGCCGCCATGCCGATTATCGACTACCACTGCCACCTCAGCCCGCGGGAGATATACGAGGACAGGCGTTTTGAGAACATCACGCAAGTATGGCTCGGCGGCGACCATTACAAATGGCGGCTCATGCGCTCCAACGGCGTGGAGGAACGCTGTATTACTGGCGACGCGTCCGACCGGGAGAAGTTCCAGAAGTGGGCGGAGACGCTGGGAATCGCTATCGGGAATCCCCTCTACCAT
>JAFSOM010000074.1 GCA_017447005.1 Oscillibacter sp. | reverse complement strand
GGCCTGACGGATTTCCGCAGACGCGACGCGGTCGAGTTCGCGTAAGCTCTCTTCAAAGCGCGTGGCGGCGAGTTCCAGCGCCTGACGGATTTCGGTTTCGTCGCCGCGGAGTACGGGCGCGAGTTCGCGCAACGTCTGATGGTTCGCCGCCGACAGCGGAAGCGCGTCCGAGGCGTCCCGCCACGCTACGGAAGGCGCGTCGCCGTGACGGGCGGTGTCGGCGACGCTACGGAAAAAGTTTGCGGCGTCAGGGGCGCAGGCGTCGGCGAGACGTTCGAGCAAATCCGGGAAGGCCGTCCGCGTCGGACGTATCTCCGCCGCCATACGCGTCAGCGCCGCCCGGAAGTCGGCGAGCGTCCGACGCCCGCGCCGACGCTCCCGCAACGCGATTCCCATGCCCCAGCACGCCCCGATAAAAATGCAAGCGATACCATAGAGTTTCACGCCGCCGTCACAAATCCTCCACGTCATAGCGGCGTCCGTCGGCGTCACGGGTGATTTTCACGGCGCGCCGGAAAATGCGGCGTTCGAGCAAATCCCGGTAGAGCGGCTTTTCGGATAACTCCGCCGCGTCGGACGCGTGGACGGTCGCCAATAAGCCCACGCCGCAACCCGCCGCCATGGACGCCGCCCGTATATCCTCCGGCACGGTGATTTCGTCCATTGCTATCACTTGCGGATTCATAGCGCGTAAGACAATCGGGACGCCCAGCGCCTTCGGACACGCGTCGAGTACGTCGGTACGCGGCCCCACGTCCATTTGGGGCAGTCCGCGCAACATCACGGCCACTTCGCCGCGTTCGTCGAGCAGGGCCACGCGCAACGCGGGACAGTCGCCGCCGCCCGTCGACAAGCGCCGGATGAGGTCGCGCAAGAGCGTGGTTTTGCCGCCGCCCGGGGGCGAGAGTATCAGCGTATTGAGGAATTGCCCGTCGTCGCCGAACAGACGCGGCGCGAGTTCGTCGGCGATTCCCTTACGTTCCCGCGCAATCCGTACCGCCGCCGACGAAAGATACTTCAAGTTCGTATTCGCGCCGTCCTTCATGACCGCCGCGCCGCAGACGCCCACGCGAAACCCGCCGCGTACCGTCAGAAAGCCTTCGCGCAACGTCTCCGCCGCCGCGTAACGCGAAAACTCCGTGGCGATGTCGCATAACGTTTCCAAGTCCTCCGGCTCCACCCACGCGCCCGTTGAAATTTCGCCTTCCGGTAACAGTACGCTCATACTCTGTCCGGCGCGTAAGCGGAGTTCCTCGGCTTGGGCCTGTTGCGTCGCCGGAATCGACAGCGCCGCCGCCCGTAACCGGCTGGGCAGTATCGCCGTCGCCGCCCGGTAGCGTTCCGCCGCGTCCTTACGTTCCATAGTCACGCCCATAAGTACATCCCTCCCGACACATTCTATGACGGCTCGTCCGCGCTTATGCCCCGGCTGACGCGTCAAGAGCGCGGAAAGGTACGCGTAAAATTATCGTTAGCAAGTAAAAAAGCCGTATAAAATTCGCCCTCATCCGGCGCTGCGCGCCACCTTCCCCCGTAGACGGGGGAAGGGTAAACTTGACAGCGCAATCTTTCATTTTTCCGCGCAACCTTGCGAAGTTTCCTCATTGATTCCGCGTTGTTGTTCAGATTTCGTTATCAAGTCTGTCCTTCCCCCGGAACGGGGGAAGGTGACACGCAGTGACGGATGAGGGCGAAAAGCGCAACTTGCCAAGTAACCGTGTACGCATACCGCACGGGAGAAAAATTTTCCCGGCGCTCTTGACATACGGCGCAAGCGCGGGTATAATTCCGATATACCCCTATGAATGGTTGGTTAATTCATTGTCAGGAGGAATCGGACATGAGCAAGGTTTACACGTCGGCGGCGCAGTTAATCGGGCATACGCCGCTGTTGGAACTGACGCGCATTGAGCAAAACGACGGCTTGCAGGCAAAGTTACTGGCGAAGCTGGAATATTTCAACCCCGCCGGGAGCGTCAAGGACCGTATCGCAAAGGCCATGATTGACGACGCCGAGGCGCGGGGCGTCCTGAAACCGGATGCCGTGATTATCGAGCCGACATCCGGCAATACGGGAATCGGCCTGGCGTCCGTGGCGGCGGCGCGGGGCTACCGTATCATTATCGTCATGCCGGAGACCATGAGCCTTGAGCGGCGGCAGTTGATGAAGGCTTACGGCGCGGAGCTTGTGCTCACGGAGGGCGCCAAGGGCATGAAGGGCGCCATTGCCCGCGCCGACGAACTGGCGAAAGAGATTCCGGGCGCGTTCATCCCGGGGCAGTTCGTCAACCCCGCCAACCCGAAGATACATTACGAGACCACCGGGCCGGAAATCTGGGACGATACCGACGGAAACGTTGATATTTTTATCGCGGGCGTCGGCACGGGCGGCACGCTGACGGGCGCCGGGCGGTATCTGAAAGAGAAGAATCCGGCGGCGAAGGTTATCGCGGTAGAGCCGGCGAGTTCGCCCGTACTGAGCCAAGGACACGGCGGGTCGCATAAGATACAGGGTATCGGCGCGGGATTCGTGCCCGACACGCTGGACAGGTCGGTGTACGACGAGGTCATCGCCGTGGAGAACGACGACGCCTTTATGACGGGCAAGCGCGTCGGACGGGAAGAGGGCGTGTTAGTCGGCATTTCGTCGGGCGCGGCGTTATGGGCGGCGCTGGAAGTCGCCAAGCGTCCCGACAGCGCCGGAAAAAATATCGTCGTCCTGTTCCCCGACACCGGAGACCGTTACCTGTCCACGCCGCTGTTCGCCGACTGGAAGCAGTCCGGCCCGGTCATTATCGGCTGACGCGCAACCTTGCGGAGTTGCGACAAAAAATCTCCCCCCGGAACGGGGGGGGAGATGTCGCCGCAAGGCGACAGAGGGGAGCTGACATTACGCGTTAAGCGCGGCAATGATGTTGGGGAGTTCCTTGTCGACAACGTCGTTGTCAAGCTGACAGGTTCCGGCGTTACGGTGTCCGCCGCCGCCGTACTTGAGGCACAACGCGCCGATGTCGAAGTCGGAGGCGCGGTTGACAATCGACTTGCCAATCATGACGGCGGTGTTCTGTTTCTGGAAGCCCCACGCGATATGGACGGAAATTTCCGTCTCGGGATAGAGCGCGTAAATCATGAAGCGGTTGCCCGCGTGAATCACTTCCTCATTGCGCAAATCCAGCACGACGACTTTGCCCTCGATACGGGCCAGACGCTGTAACTGCTCTTTAAAGAGGTCGGTTTCCTTGAAATAGAAGTCAATACGCTCTTTCACGTCGGGCAGTTCGGTAATCTGGTCAATGCTGTGCTCCAGACAGAAGTCGATGAGTTTCATCATCAGCTCATAGTTGGAAATGCGGAAGTCGTGGAAGCGGCCCAGACCGGTACGGGCGTCCATGATGAAATTCATGAGAACCCATTCCTTGGGGTTGAGAATCTCGTCGACGGTGAAATCGGCGCTGTCGCCCTTGTCGACAGCTTCCATGAGGTCGTCCCAGATGTGCGGAAAGACCTTTTTGCCGCCGTAGTACTCGTACACGACGCGGGCGGCGCTACGGGCGTTGGGGTCAATGACGAGTTTCCCGGCGGTATCGGCGCCCTTCAGGCGGGTCATTTCGGACTCGTGATGGTCGAACGCGAGGCCGACGCGGGGGTCATAGGGAAGGTTCGTCGTGATGTCGTTTTCGGTTAGTTCGACTTTGCCGTCCTGCACGTCTTTGGGGTGCACGAACTTAATATCATCCACTTTTTTGAGGAATTTAAGAATCATCGCGCACACAAGGCCGTCGAAGTCGCTGCGCGTCACCAGACGCATACGGTTAGCCATACTTTTGCCTCCTGAACTGTTACGGAATGCGGATTGGGATATGCATTATCCTATGATAGACGCATTCTACTGTATCACAAAGGTTTTGTCAAGAGAGCGCCGACGTTTTTTCTAACGGACGCGCCCGTTTCCGCAAAGCGTTGGCGCAAAGGGAAAGGCCCGTACTCTGAACGAATACGGGCCTTTTTGCGCGTTCGACTGGCGCGCCGGGGAGCGGAGCGCCGTCCGGAGAGGGCGGATTATTCGCCGAAGTTGTCGTTGACCAAATCCACAAGGGACTGAATGGCCGCTTCCTCGTCGCTGCCGTCGGCAATCAGGGTAATGGTAGTGCCCTTGACGATGCCCAGCGAGAGGACGCCGAGGAGGCTCTTAGCGTTGACCCGGCGCTCTTCCTTCTCTACCCAGATACCGCTCTTGAACTCGTTCGCCTTCTGGATGAAGAACGTAGCCGGGCGGGCGTGCAGACCCACCTCATTGTTGATAGTAATGACCTGTGTATGCATAACGTGACGCTCCTTCCCACACAAGGTGTAAACACATTTAGTGACCGCGAATCGTAAAGTAACCTAAGCATACCCCATTTTTTATGGTTCGTCAAGAACAAAATGATGAAAATATTAAAAAAATCCCTACGAAACCATGTCAATTTTCCATGAATTGCATTTTGCGATAGGAAAACCGGGGGAAAATCGCGTATTTTCCCGGAATTTCCGCATATATTTTTTGCCATCCGATTTTTTTCAAGTCCGCGGGAAATTTTTTTGACCGCTCCGGTTTCGGACGCATAACGCGGCGGAATCCGGGGAAACTGCGGGAGGGTATCGCGGCGAGAGAGGAAGGAAGGGATTTTTCCTTGGGCAAACTGTGGGGAATCGCGGCGCTGGCGGCGTTGAGCCTGACGGCCTGTGGCGGCTATAACGGCACAATGAGCGATAACGGGGCAACGAACCGCGGGACGCTGACCGACGACGGAACCATGAGCGGCGGCGCGGTCTACGACAACGGCGTGACCAACGACAACGGCGTGACGAACAAGAACGCGGCCTATGACAGCGGCGTGACCAACGGCGCGGTCTATGACGACCGTTACAGCGCGGCGGAACGCAACGCGCAGAGCAATGGAACCGTGACCAACGGCGACGGCGTGACGGACTACGGCGACACGGCGCGGCGCTACGACTACGGCGACACCGAACGGTCGAAACAAACCGTCACGGACAGAGACGCGAATACGGAGCGTTCCATGCTGGAACGGGCGTCGGACGCGCTGGAGGACGGCGTACAACGCGCCCGCGACGGCGTGGAGAACGCCAGAGAGCGTATCAACTCATAACCCCGGCGGCCCGTCTGAAAACGGCGGGCCTTTTCGCGTTGACGCGCCGCCCGGAACGCGTTACAATGCGACGTAAAAAAACGCAATGTCATGAACTTGATACGAACCCCCCTAAATCCTAATGTCATGAACCTTACGAAGAACCCCCCTAAATCCCCCCTTTCAGGGGGGACTTACGCAACCGGAACGCGTTTTCAATTCCGGTTCCCCCGCCCCTGAAAAGGGAGGGGGACAGGGGGAGGGGTTTTCAAGCGAATCACATTGCGCGAAAAACGGGGGCGGGTACATGGAAAGCTATGCAATGAACGTTATCGCACGGATAGAGAGCGGTTTCGCGTCGAAATTCGGCGTTCCGCGTCAGAGCGGATTGGTGAACGAACTGCGGGCGCGGGTGATTTTCGAGCCGCCGTACCGCAACCGCGACGCCGTGCGCGGACTGGACGGCTTTTCGCATATCTGGCTACTCTGGGCGTTTGACCGCGCCACGCGTCCGGACGGCGCAACCTCTAACGGCGCGGCGCATACGGGCGGCGCAAAGTCGAACGGCGCGGCGCGTCCGGACTGGTCGCCGACGGTACGTCCGCCGCGTCTGGGCGGCAACCGGCGCGTGGGGGTATTCGCCACGCGTTCCCCGTTCCGGCCCAATCCGATAGGCCTGTCGTGCGTGGAACTGGAGCGCGTGGAATTGGAAACCCCGCAAGGGCCGACGCTTCACATACGCGGCGCGGACTTGGTTGACGGTACGCCGATTTTCGACATCAAACCTTATCTGGCCTATACGGACGCCCACGCGGACGCGGTCAGCGGTTACGCGTCGGACGCGCCGCGGGAGACGTTGCAAGTGGACATTCCGCTGTCGTTACTGTCGCGTGTGCCCGACGCCGACCGCGCCGCGCTTATCGCCGTACTCGCCCACGACCCCCGCCCGCGCTATCAGGACGACCCCGGGCGCGTCTACGGCTTCGGTTTCGCGGGACTGGAAGTCAAATTCCGCGTCGCCGGGGAACGTCTGGAGGTGACGGACATCATAACGGCGTGAAATATCACGGAACGCCGCGAATCAGGAATCAATGCCCCGGGAAGTGAGGTACTTCTTGACCATGAGCGCAACCTTAAATGTAATGGCGTCGTCGAACTCGCGCAGGTCAAGCCCGGTGAGCTTCTTGATTTTTTCCAGACGGTACACTAACGTGTTACGGTGCACAAACAGTTTCCGCGCCGTTTCGGATACGTTCAGATTGTTCTCAAAAAAGCGGTGAATCGTGAACAGGGTTTCCTTTTCGAGCGCGTCAATGGGATTCTTCTTGAACACTTCCTGTAGGAACATCTCGCACAGCGTCGTGGGCAACTGGTAAATCAGACGCCCGATTCCGAGATTCTCATAGTTAATCACGAACTTTTCGGTGTCGAACACCTTGCCGACTTCAATGGCGATTTGCGCTTCCTTATACGACCGCGCCAAGTCGCGCAAGTGCAAGGCCATGGTTCCCACGCCCACGACGACCGTATTTTCCCCGTTGACCTGTAACGTCTCCTGCAAGCCGAACGCGATTTTATTCAAGTCCTTCATGGTGGCGTTGTCGGGCATTTGATGAATGAGCGCTACGCCGCCGTCGCCCACGCTCAACACGAAATCGTTCTGGCGGTCGGGGTAGAGGCTCTGCACAATGTCAATGGGCACGGACTCGACTTTCCGCAGGGAGCGGATGACGAACACGCCCCGCGCCACGTCCGTACTGACGCGCAGTTCCCGCGCCCGTACGTAAATGTCGCCCAGCATGATGTTGTCGGAAATCACGTCCTTGACGAACGCGCCGCGGTCGTGCTTTTCCTCATAGTACGCCTTGGCGGCGTTGAGCGTGACCGTAGCCATTGCGCATACGGCGCGGCTAACCTCGTTATCCCCGAATGTAAAAGCGGCGTAGTCAAACTGATTCCCCCAGCCGCCCATAGCCTTGAACACTTTGCCGTCCGTAACCAGCATGGCCCCCGACGCGCCGTTGATTTGCGGCACGTACTCCGCCCAATGCTGTCCAATCATAGGAAGCTCACTGCACGCGACGACCATACCTTCCCCGTCAATGACTCCAATGGTGCGATTTGTGTTCTCTTTCAACTGGAGCACGACATTCTGAAACATCCGACCCGACATCGGCATATCCTCCTCACCACAAATCCGCCTCTACGGAACCCCCGCGCCATACCGTCTCCGCCTTGTCCGATTCCGTCCGGACAGCGTTTGCATCCGTTTCCGACCGTTTTCCGTCGGTTTCCTCCGTACCGGACGGCGATTCGGGGCCTCCGCGCTTTGTGCAAATTGCCAACAACCCTATTATACCGATGTTCTTGTCGAATTGCAATATCTTTTTTCTCTTTTTCACAAAAAACATTCTCTTTTTTGTGAAACATTTGCTCTTTTCCGGGGCGTTATGAAAAAATCCCCAGTTTTTCTATCTCTTCCGCTGTCAAAAAGCGGAAACTCCCCCGCGCAAGGCCCGAATCCAACGGCAAATTGCCCATCTTCACCCGTTCCAGATACCGCACAGGCGTTCCGATTTGCTGAAACATCCGCTTCACCTGATGAAATTTCCCCTCCCGTACCGTCACGCGGCAGAGGGTTTCCCGGGGGTCCGGCGCGGGAGTTTGTCCGGCGTTACCGGGTTCTTCCGGCGCGGCGTTACCGGATTCTTCCGGCGCGGCGCTACCGGGTTCTTCCGGCGCGTCCGACAGAATTTCCAGTTCCGCCGGGAGGCATTGCAGACCGTCCGAGAGCGTCAGACCCGCCCGGAACGCGGCGATGTCGGCGTCCGTGGGGCGTCCCCATACCCGCGCATGGTAAACCTTGTCCACGTGATGACGCGGCGACAGTAACGCGTGCGCGGCGGGGCCGTCGTTCGTCAGGAGCAACAGGCCTTCCGTATTCTTATCAAGCCGCCCCACCGGGAACAGATTCCGCAATTCCCGCGGCAGTAAGTCCATGACAGTCGGGCCTTTTCCGGCGTCCTTCGTCGAGACGTACCCGGCGGGCTTGTTCAACATCACCCACACGCTACGGCGGTACAAAACGCTCTCGTCGTCGGCGGACAGGCGCACGGCTTCCGGGTCAAACTTCGCGGCGGCCTCCCGCGTAACGACGCCGTCAACGAGAATCCGTCCGGCGCGGATAAGCTCCTTCGCCTCCTTGCGCGACCACTTCCCCGTTGACGCTAAGATTTTATCCAACCGTTCCAGCGGCATGGTATCCCCCTCCTTATGTCATAATCCCTCCCCGGGCGGAATATAAAGCATGGGGAGGGATACAAAATGTTCATATGGACAGCGAAATTTCCGGCGTTGAAAACGCTGATACTGTTCCTCGCGGCGGCAATCGCGGCGTTGGCGTTCTTTATGCTGAAGGTGTCTCCGGCGCCGCGTGAGGAAATGTCGGCGGTATTGGAGACCAACGCCGACCGCGTGGAATATCTGCGCGGCCTCGGCTGGGAGGTCAGGGAAGAGCCGATAGAGACCTTTGAGTTTACGCTTCCCGCGACGCTGGAGGAGCCGTATTTGAGTTACAACGCGTTGCAGTTGCCGCAAGGCTACGACCTCGGCCCCCACTGCGGTCAGAACGTGTTCCGCTATACCTACGCCGTCACGAACCACCCGGACAGGGAGACGGGCGTACAGGCGAACTTATACCTGCGCGACGGAATCCCGATAGCGGGGGACATCTTCTGTCCGGGCGCGAACGGCTTTCAGGAGGCGCTAATACAGGCCCCGCGTGACGCCGCAAAGTGACGCGTGACGCCGCCGCTCTTCCCGATATGCCGGGAGGGGCGGTTTTTATCCGTTCAGTAGCTTTAACAATTTCTTGTCAAAAGTCGCCACGTCCAGATTTTCCGCTTTGTGATAGCCGTAAAGGACGCAATCCACGAAATCCAGATTTTGCGCGCCGTATGTTTCCAGCGCGACGCGCAAAACTCCTCCGTCACGGCATTGAACCAGTTCCAGAAAATCTATGAGCGTATCGGCAATCTTGCGCCGTTCCATCTGGTAGACGCTTTTCAGAACGTAGACAGCTTCCGCGATAACCTCTATTGTAACCGTCACCGCGGTTGCGTTGAGGTAATATTCGGCCAGTTCCGCCATTTCCGCGTTATCATTTAGCAGATAACGCAAAATCATATTCGTGTCGAAAATCACCGTATTTTTTAGCGGCGGCATGTTCCCACGCTCCCTCCTCAAGCTCCATCAAGTCCGGGTTGGCGTACTCCGACAATACGCCCCGGAGACTTGTTGCGTCCGGTTGTTCGCCTTCCTTCTTGGCATACTCCGACAAAACGCCCCGGAGACTTGTTTCACGCGTTTGCTTTTCGTCGTCATCCTCCGCGTTGAGCGCGGCGAAAAGTTCCTCAACGGAATCATACGCTTTGCTCAATCCGATACCGCGCCGGGCGTCCTCTATGGCTTTGCGCGTCTCCTCATTGAAAACGGGTTGGCCCACGCGAAACGGTATCGCCTGTTCCCGGACGGACTGACGCAGAAAAATGGTAATCGCCGCGTTCAGGCTTAAGCCGAAACTCTCGAAAAGTTCCTGCGATTCCTCTTTCAATTCGGAATCCAGTTGAATCGTCGTATTGACCGTGGACATGAAAACGTCCTCCTTTCTCGGTTATACGCGTTTCCAGACGGCGCCGCCGGGTACGTCGGTAAGCTCCACGCCCTGTTGACGCAGTTCGTCGCGGATACGGTCAGCCTCGGCGAAATTCTTCGCTTTTTTGGCCTCGTAACGCGCCAGAATCAACGCCTCGACGGCGGAATCGGGGCCGCTCTCGCCCGTGATGGTATAGCCGCCGTGCGACGCCGACGCGCTCTCGCGTTCCTTACGCCGCAACGCCTCCGCCTTGTCGAGTAAGGACAGGCTCAGGACTTCATCGTAACTCCCGATAATGGCAAGTTTCGTCGCGTCATTGGCCTTGGCTTTCAGCGCGTCGTAGACCAGCGACAGCCCCGACGCGGTATTCAAGTCGTTGCCCATGACCTGAATAAACTTGGCGCGAAACTCCTGTAACACGCCCTCGTCAATATCGCCGTCGGCGGGATTGAGCGCCGCGATACGCTTGACCAGTTTCTGATAGGCGCCGCGGGCGTTGTCGAGATTCTCCCACGTGAATACCAACATCTTACGGTAATGGCTTTGCAGGCAGAAGAAACGATAATCCAGCGGGTCGTAACCTTTCTCTTCGAGCAGGGAGACGGTGAGAAATTCGCCGGAAGATTTGCTCATCTTGCCGTCGGACGTGTTCAAGTGCGCGACGTGGAACCACCACGGGCACCACGCGTGGCCCAGATAACTTTCCGACTGCGCGATTTCATTCGTATGATGCGGGAACGCGTTGTCGACGCCGCCGCAGTGCAAGTCAAGGTACTCGCCATTGTATTTCAGGGAGATTCCGGAGCACTCAATATGCCAGCCGGGATAGCCCACGCCCCATGGGGAATCCCATTTTAACGCTTGGTCTTCAAACTTGGATTTGGTAAACCATAACGCAAAGTCATTGCTGTTGCGCTTATTGGCGTCCGCCTCCACGCCGTCCCGGACGCCGACGGCTAAATCGTCCTTGTCGTGGGCGTTGAACACGTAGTAGCGCGGGAGTTTGGACGTGTCAAAGTAGACGTTGCCGCCCGCGAAATAGGCGTAACCCTTCTCCATGAGGCCGGAGATGATTTTAATATACTCGTCAATGCAACCGGTCGCGGGCTGAACGGTGTCCGGACGCTTGATATTCAGCTTGCGGCAGTCGTCGAAAAAGCGTTCCGTGTAGAACTGCGCGATTTCCATGACGGTCTTATGTTCGCGCCGCGCCCCCTTCAACATCTTATCTTCGCCCTCGTCGGCGTCGGAAGTGAGGTGGCCCACGTCGGTGATATTCATCACGCGGTTGACGCTGTACCCGGCGTAACGGAAGAACTTTTCGAGAACGTCCTCGCACAGATACGAGCGTAAGTTGCCGATATGCGCGAAATGGTACACGGTGGGGCCGCAGGTGTACATTTCCACATGTCCGGGCGTATGGGTCGTAAACTCGGCCTTACGGCGCGTCGCTGAGTTGTAGAGATACATAGTATGCCTCCTGTTGTATCATTTTAAATCACATAATCGTCGTATTCGTCCACGGAGTGGATAGGGTCGGTGTGCATATCGAGTTTCTTTTCGAGTTCGGCGACGCGGGCCGCCAGCGCCGCGATACGTTCAAGGGTGGGGTTCTTGACGCTCGTCTGGTCAACGTCGTCGGCGTAATAGACCGGCTCCCCCTGACGCCGCACGATTTGCGCGGGTACCCCGACGGCGGTACAGTTCGGCGGCACTTCGCGCAGTACCACGGCGCCCCCGGCGATACGGGCGTTGTCGCCGACGCGGAACGGCCCTAAGATTTTCGCCCCGCAACCCACAAGCACGTTGTCGCCTAATGTCGGGTGACGTTTGCCCTTATCCTTACCCGTACCGCCCAGCGTGACGCCCTGATAGAGCAGACAGTCGTCGCCGATTTCGGTCGTCTCGCCGATAACGACGCCCATGCCGTGGTCAATGACCAGACGCCGCCCGATAACGGCCCCGGGGTGAATTTCAATCCCCGTCCAGAAGCGCGACCACTGCGACACGCAACGCGCTAAAAAGCGTAAGTCGTGACAGTAGAGCCAGTGGGCGAGACGGTGCCATAGAATGGCGTGTACGCCGGGGTAGAGGAGGAAGATTTCCAGTTTACTGCGGGCCGCCGGGTCACGGCGTTGGTAAGCGGCGAGCAGACCGCCTAAGCGGGTAACGCGAGTTTTCATGAGATAACGCCCCTTGTCAGTCAATCAATACGCCCGCACTATGTACGGGTACGGCCCCGCACGGCGTACGGGAATCCATGCGCCCGTAGCGCGTGCGGGAATCAACGCGCCCCCCGTACAAGGTACGAGAGGCGGAAAATTACGGTTTCACTCTCATATAGGGAGTATATTACCGGATAAGCGCGGATGTGTCAAGGCTTTTCGCGCCGCGTCACTGGTGAAACAGGCGATTCCAAATTGTGCGGCGCGTCACTTTGGTATGGCTTTCAAATGCGCCATCAAATTCCGCTTTTGCTGGAACGCTAACACCTGTCAGGTTGGCGCAACCTGAAAAAGCGTTATCGCCAATAGACATAACACTGTCGGGAATGCGAACGCTTGTCAAACCGCTACAATCACGGAAAGCGGAGGCTCCAATGGAGGAGACGCTGTCAGGAATCCGGATTTTTCCCAGACTTTTACAGCCCTGAAAAGCGCAAACGCCAATAGACGTGACGCTATTAGAAATATGGACGCTTGTCAGGCTTCCGCAATTATAGAAAGCGGAATCTCCAATGGATAGGACGCTATCGGAAATGCGGACTTTTGTCAGGCATCCGCAACCAGCGAAAGCGGAATCTCCAATGGATTTGACGCTGTCAGGAATATTTACGTTTTTCAGGCTTCCGCAAACCCAAAAAGCATAATTGCCAATGGAAGTGACGCTTTCGGGAATATGAACGCTTGTCAGGCGACTGCAATACGCAAAAGCGTAATCTCCAATTGAGGCAACGCTGTCGGGAATGCTGACGCTTTTCAGGTGTCTGCAAAGCGCGAACGCATGATTTCCCATGGATGTGACACCTTTTTGAATATACACATCGGAAATTTCGTCTCGCTTCGAATACCACGGTGCGTATTGCTTTTTCCGATAATGCGACATAGGCCCGACACCGGAAATAACCAGTTGCCCGACTTCATCCAGCGTATAAGTAACATTATCCCCGTGTTCTCCGCATTCGCCGCTGTCAATAATCTTCAGCGGCGTACTCGGTTTGTCGGGCGGTGGGTTATTTCCTAAAATACCGACAATTTCCCTGCTCAATGCCCCTACATCTACGCTCTTCGGAGAATCGTAAGAAGGGATATTATGATGATTGATACGGGCATAGAGAGTTTCTTCAAATTCAAATCGCCCTATTTTCAAAAAAATCGGGTTGATTGTTTTCCCGTAGTCAGGGAACGAGTTGTTGATTTCCAGCCGTACATAGTTGGATTTCTGCGCGCCATCGTCAAGAAGCGCCAGAAACACTCTGCATTGTTTCAGTTCCGACAGGATTACTTTGACAAAATCGTCATAGTAGGTGTCGCGGGTATCGTACCAACAGGAAATTCCCATGTCTTCCAATTCCCGCGCAAGATTGCGTACTAAGTCCGACATATCGTCAGACCTGTGATAGCTGATGAACACGTCCGCCACGGCTTCCCACTCCTTCCGCGTCGCCCCGCTCCGACCGTATCGCGTATCTTTCGCGTCGCCCGACAGTATACCACACTTTCCGCGCCCTGTCCAACGTTTTCTAACGCCTTACGCCTTCACGGTGGGGTCATTCTCGACGCGGTACTCGAAGTAGTCGGGGGTTTCGAGACGTTCGCGCTGTTCGTCGCGGGACATGACGGCGTCGGGGTTCTGATAGAGGATGGACGCGGTTTGATTGTCGATATAGAGCGTATCGCCGGTGGCGCCTTGGAGGATGAGCAGGTGTTCGTTAATCGTCCAGAGCGTGACGGGGTTGACCTGTTCAAAGTAATCGTCGGCGCGGTCGTGGAAGGGCAAGAGGCAATCGGCGTCCTCGTCGGTATAGTAGAGGGTGGCGGAGTACTCGGGGGTAGGGACGGATTCGCCGGGGGAGAGCGTACTTCCATGATAGAGGATGTCGCGGAGGACGCCGCAACCCTCCTGCATACGGATAGAGCGCAAGTCGTCGGCGTCGAAGTCCCAGCAGAGGGCGCCCGTGACGACGATTTGTTTTCCGGTGAACGCGAATTTACGCTTATCGCCGACGATAATGCTTCCGTCGTAGAGCGGCGCGGCGTCGGGTATAGTTTGCGTGTCGGCGGGTACGGCTTTCGCGGCGGCGGGAACGTCGGACGGCGCGGAGGAATCGGCGTCAAGGGCGGCGGAATCGGCGTCGGACGCGGGGGAATCGGCGTCGCTGAGGGCGAAGATTTGATAGTCGTAGCGTCCCTCGCGGAAGTCGCGGGTATCGCAGAGGATGGCGTCGGCGGAATCGGTACGGAAACGCAGTTCCTTGCCGTTCGGACAGGCGCAGACCACTTCAAAACGACTTCCCGCCTCCCCGATAAAGTTTTCCTCGGCCTGCCAGAGCAGTTTATCGTTCTCAATTTCCAGCGGCGGACGCTGGAAGGTAGGTTGAAACATCAGCGTGGCGATTTGGTACGTAACGCGGCGGTCGTGCCCGGAGCCGTCCCAGAGGGAAATCCAGAGGGGCTGTTCCTTGGGGAACGCGGTTTTTTTAGCGAGCATGTCGCCCAGCGCGAAACGGGAGGCGGCGTCGTCAACGGGCGGCACGGGTTCCAGACCGCACATCAGTTGACCGTTCCAGCCGGACGGCAAACGTAACGTAACCGTCTCGTCGGAGGCAATATCCAAATGCCAGACGGATTCGGAGGTCAGGAAGGCGTTCCGGCCCCGGAAGTGACAGTGCACAACGGGCACGTCGACTTCCAGCGGGTAGGCCAGACCGGGGAGCGTCAACGATACGCTGTCCATACCCGGGGGGAGCGGGAGCGCGTACTGACGCGTGCGCCCGTTCCAGAGTACGCGGATAGCGGCCTCGTCGGACGCCTCGCGGTAAAGCCGCTTATCCATGCTGACTTTACAGCCGGGGAGAATGATATAGTTGTACTCGTCGCGCAGTACGCCGTTCTGGTCGAACACCTGCACGCGGTGGGGGACTTGCGGCGTGTCGATGGGGATGAACAGAATCTCGCTCTGTCCGAACTCCAGCGCCTCCGGGGGGTAGTTGATGTCGTCCACGCGCACGGAGTAGCGGATAGCGCGGTCATAATCCGTCATGCGAATCATGAGCTTGAAGGACGCGGGGAGGATGTCGTAGGGCTTACCGTTCACGTCGACATGGGCAAGGTCAACGCGGCGCTGGGAGGTGTGATGACGGAAGCGGGAGACGGACGCCGAAAACGCCTCCATGCCGTCCACGCGCAGTAAGGACACGTCGGACATACGGAAACGCCAGAGCTGACCGGGGAAGTCGCAACGGACGGCCTCGCCGCTGATGGAAACGTCCTGCGCGTTCCCGGCGAACAGCCACGCGCCGCCGGATTTGGGCATACGGGCGTTTCCGGCCTCGTCGAACATGAGCCATTGCCGGAGCAGTTCGCCGCCGGAACGGTAAAGCAGTCCGCCCGCGTACTCAATCTCCACGCGCAGTTCGGGGGCGCGGTCGAAGTCATAGCGGGTCTCGTCGAACGGCAAAAAGCGTCCGACGGTCGTGGGCACGGCGCCGACGGCCTCCATTTTCTCGGAGAAGATGAGCGCGTCGCCCTGATACAGTCGCAATACCGGACGGGCGTCCCCGGGCATGGGCAGACGGATTCCGGGAAATTCCAATCCGACGCGCTCTTCCCGCATGGCATAACGCGCCGAAATGGCCCCGCCGTTGACCGCGACGTATTCGGCGTGACCGTTGCGCCGCGCCTCCTGAATCCGGGCGCGTTCCGACGAACTCTTTCTCCCGTACCACTCGGACAAGAGCAAGTCCCAGTAATTCCGGGCGGTGTCTAACGCCTCCTCGCCCTTGATGAGCATGTCCATTTTACGTACAAGTTCATCGCACAGTTCGGCGGCGTAGTCGGGACGATAACGGAAGAGCGCGTGCACGCCGGATATGGGCGGGCTTTGCATACGGATTTGCTCGTCCTTGCGCGGACGCCCGATTTTATGCGTCTTGGAACGCGGCGCCTTGCGGGCCGCGATGAACGGGTCAACGGCCTCGGCCTCCTCGTCCCACTGACGCAAAAGCTCCGCGGTCAGCACGCCGAAACCCACGTCCCCGGCGCGGTACTGGTAGCGCAACGTGCGCGTGTAGTAGTGGAACAGCTCCCGGAATAAGTCGTCCATCTCGGAACGCGGCGCGAGCGCGTGAATCAACAGCGTCGTGCTGTACTGCAAACGCGTGTTCGGCGAGAGGAAACGCTTGTAGAACTCCATGACGGTATCAATGGCCATGGTAAAGCCGTCAATGAGGCGTTCCGCGACGGACACCGAATTTTCCGTGTGTACGCCGAACTGCTGGAAAAGATACTGCCAGAACAGGTTTTCGTTGGTCACGTCCGGACGCTCGGGCCAGTTCCAGCCGCGAATCATGCGCATGGATTCCAGTACCAGCGTGACGCAGGCGCGGCGGTCGGCGGAATAGTCGGCGCGTAAAAACTGCTTAATCGTCGCCTTGGCTTCCTGATACAGTAAGCGGTCCTCCTCGGCGGTGAGGATGTACGCGCCCGCCAGCGGATACTTACGGAATACGAAGTGGGCGACATCGTAAGCGGTAAAGCCGCCGGGGAGGTTCGACTTCCCCCGGGGACGCATATCCTGCTCAACGTAGCCGGTCTCGGCCCACGTCAGGCCACGGGCCGCGAGCCATTGCGCGGGCGTCTGTCCCGCCGACAGGGAAAGGCGGTTGAGCGTATTCCGTAGCCTGTCCTTTTTCCGTACCTGACTTGCGTACACAATCCCGTCCTGAAAGCCCTTTCGCAGACGTTCCAGCAGGAGTTTTTCCTCTTTTTTTTCGTCTTTCATTGCCTTGTCCCTCCATTCGTCGGAAAAGTGCGGCTGAATGCGTCAACTTTTGAACTGCCATTCATTTTATACGAACCCCCCTAAATCCCCCCTTTCAGGGGGGACTTACAAAACCTGAAAGCGTTTTCAACTCTTTCAGGGGGGGACTTACGAAACTTGAAAGCGCTTTCAAGTCTGTTTCCCCCGCCCCTGAAAGGGGAGGGGGTCAGGGGGAGGGGTTTTCACGCAATCCCCCGGTGAAAAACTTTTCGCGTCATGCGTTCATGATTTACGGTTCGACGCCGCGGGCGCGGAAACTCTCGTCGGCGGCGCGTAACGTCCGGCGCAGGAATACGAAGCTCAACGCCATGGACGCGCCCTCGGCGATGACAAACGACAGCCATACCAGCGACAGCCGCCCGGTCAGCGACAACAGCCACGCCGACGGAAGCAGTACGACCAACTGACGGCATGCGGCGATAATGAGCGTGTAGAACGGATTGCCAATCGCCTGACACACCGACCCCGCCACGATACAGAATCCGGCGATAGGGAAGCATAAGCTAATCAGGCGCAAGGTGACGTTTCCAATTTCGCGCATTTCCGGCGACGGGTCAAAGAAGCCCAGCAGGACG
>JAFSOM010000004.1 GCA_017447005.1 Oscillibacter sp. | reverse complement strand
TCGCGGAAAACGTAGCCGGACAGCGGGGACGGCTCCGCCGCAAGCGAGGCGAGTTCCCGCCCGGATTCCGTGTCGAACAGATGGAAATGGTTGTCGGACAGCGCCACGGCGTACTGTCCGTTCGGGGAAAGTCCGGCGTTGACGGGCGTCGCGGGAAGCGGCAGAACCGCGTGCGCCTTATAGCCCGCGCTCATGTCGTAGACGCCTAAGGCGTTGGCGAGGGCGCGTTGGGCGTCGGTATTGTCGGGCGGGTCAAGCGCGCCGCGTTCCGGCAACGCTTCCAGCGCGAGATTGACGGCGCGGAGCGGGTCGCCGTCGCGCAAGGCCCGGGCCGATTGCGACGCAAGTCTGGCGGCGTTCTGAATGCGTTCCATCTGATGCAGTCCGACGTAAGTCAGCGCGCCGCCGACGAGCAGAAGCGCGAACGTCGCCGCGAGCGCCAAGAACATACCGCGGCGATGACGGCGCGAACGGGGGTCGTCGCGGCGCAGACGCCGGAACGCGTCGAGCATTTCATTGGCGGACTGGTAGCGCAAATCGGGGTCGGGGGCCATGGCCTTTTCGACAATGGCGGCAAGCGCGGGACTGATATGGCGTTCCGTAAAGGCGGAAATTGGCGGGACTTCCACGGCTTTCGCCGGAGGCCGGACGCCCGTCAGAAGATGATAGAGCGTCGCGCCGAGACTGTAAATGTCCGAGCGAACGTCCAGTTTAATCATTTTTCCGCCCGACATGGACGATGACGAGACGCGGGAAGAGGCGTTCCGCGCCGTGCGGCGTTGCGTCCCGGTACGCTGCGTTCCGGTTCCCGTGCGTTGCGTTCCGGTTCTCTGCGTGAGGCCGCTTCCGGTATAGTCGTCTCCGTAATGTTCCGGCGACGCGTAGCCCATGCTCCGCCCGACTAAAACCGCGCCGTCCTCTTTCATGGCGAGCGCGATGTTGAAGTCAATCAGGCGAATGTCGCCCTGCGGCGTGACCATGATATTCGCGGGCTTGATGTCGCTGTGCAGAATGCCGTAGGGCGGGTAGGCGTGGAGATAAGCGAGGGCTTCCAGCAGTTCGCAAGCCCATTCGACAACCTGCTTTTGTTCCAGACGCTCCCCGCGTTTGAGCGGCTTGTCAAGGCTTTCGCCGTCGATATAGTCCATGACGGTATAAACGACGCCGTCCTCTTCCACGAAGTCGTAAACCTGCGGGATATAGGTATGGCTCAGATTTTTGAGGGCGTCGACCTCCCGGCGGAGAACTTCCGGACTGGCTGTGAGAGAGCGTTTGTCCTCTTTGATAACGATGGTTTTGTCAAGACGGGTATGGCGTCCGAGATAGACCTTGCCGCCGCCGCCTTCCCCGATTTCCTGTAAAATCTCATACGTATTGGCAATCACATGAGGCATATCGGATTCCTCCTGTTCCATAGACGCGTTTACCGTTCGGAAACGTTTGATAACGAAAATTCCCCCGTTTGACCGCGACGCCCGCCGCCGGAAACGGGGGAACGGGCGTTACCCTTCCATTACTTTTACATATACGCGGCGGTTGCGCGGCCCGTCGTATTCCATAAAGTAGATACCCTGCCATGTTCCAAGCAAAAGTTGTCCGCGCTCCACGATGACCGTCTCGGAAAAGCCCATCATGGACGCTTTCAAGTGCGCGGCGGAATTTCCCTCCGCGTGCAGATAGCCGTCCGACCACGGCACGATTTTATTAATTTCCTTCATGAAATCCGTTTGCACGTCGGGGTCTGCGTTCTCGTTAATCGTTACGGCGGCGGTGGTGTGCGGAATGAAAATGACGCAAAGCCCGTCCCGTACTCCGCTTTCCGTAACAATCTTGCGAACTTGCGCGGTGATGTCCAGCATTTGCGTATGCGCCGACGTTCTGACGGGAAACTGAAATACAGCCATATTTCGTCCTCCTCACGCGCCTGACGCCGTTACGATTCCAGCGCGGCGGCGCATTCCTTGAGCTTCCCGACAATGGGGATATGTTGTGGACAGGCCTTTTCGCACTGACGACAGGCCACGCAATCGCTTGCTTTGCCCGCGTTGGCGGTAACGGCGCGGTAGCTTTCCACGGATTCCGTCAGTTGTCCGCTCCCCAGACGCTGATTCATCGCCGCGAAAATATCGGGAATCGGAATCCGTTTCGGACAGCCTTCCACGCAGTAGCGGCAGGCCGTACAGGGGATTGTGTTGGAGCGTCCCAAAAGGCGTTGCGCCTCGTGAACGGTTTTCTGTTCCTCGGCGGACAGCGGACGGAAATCCCGCATGAAAGAGAGGTTGTCCTCCATTTGCGCCGTGTTGGACATCCCGGAAAGTACCGTCAAAATGCCGTCCAGCGACGCCGCGAAGCGTATCGCCCATGAGGCCGGGGACGCGTCCGGGTTAGCTTTCCGGAACAGTTCCCGCACTTCTTTCGGCGGGTTGGCCAGATTCCCGCCCTTGACCGGCTCCATGACCACAATCGGCTTGCCGTGTTTGCGGGCGACTTCATAATTGGCGCGGGACGTGACGGAGGGGTTTTCCCAATCGGCGTAGTTGATTTGGAGTTGCACGAACTCCGCCTCGGGATGTTCCGTCAGGATACGGTCAAGCAGTTCCGGCCCGGAGTGGAAAGAAAAGCCGTAATGCCGAATCAGTCCCTTGCGTTTCTGCTCCTCCACGAAGTCCCAGAGATGAAACTTTTCGTACTTGCGGTAATTGCTCTCCATGAGGGAATGCAGCAGGTAGTAATCGAAATACCCGGCGTTGGTGCGCTTCAGACTGGTTTGGAACTCGGCTTTCGCGGCCTTTTCCGTGGGAACCGCCGCCGCGTAAAGTTTCGTCGCCAGCGTGAACGATTCGCGGGGATAGCGGTCTACCAGAGATTTTCGCGTCGCCTCCTCCGAACCGGGGTAGACAAACGCCGTATCATAATAGGTACATCCGGCCTCCATAAAGAGGTCAACCATACGTTTCGTTTGCTCAATGTCCGTAAGCGGCCCCTTGTGAGGCAGACGCATCATGCCGAAGCCCAGCTTTTTAATTTCCGTCCCATAGTCGTTTACCATAGAGAACCTCCTTATAGCGAGCGAATCCGTTGATGAACCCGTCGATTCCATTTTCGCGGCCCGTTTCCGTTCTATTTTTGACGCTTGCCGACGCTGTTTTTGGGCGCGTCTCTAAGCGAAGCATATCAGATTACGCGCCGCTTGTCAATCAATTCAGAACGTCGGTCGGTGTCAAGTTATTGTAGGACTTTTAGGTCAGAAGGGACGGAGGGCATTGAAAAGGGGCGTCACTTTGCCGGAACGGGCAGGAAGAGAGACGGCCTGAGCGGGGTCGGGCAGGCCGAGAGAAAAAGGAGCGACTTTTCGCTTTTTGGGTTTTGAGACTTTCTTTGAGGATGGGGCGGAAAAATCGGAGGCCTCTTTTTTCAAGACGAATTGTCCGGCGGCGAGAACG
>JAFSOM010000073.1 GCA_017447005.1 Oscillibacter sp. | reverse complement strand
ATGGAAGAGGGAATTTTCCCCAACAATAACGCGATTTATCAGGAACAGGAAAAGGGGATGGAGGAGGAGCGGCGGCTGTGTTACGTCGCCATGACCCGCGCCAAGGAACGCTTGATTCTGCTGAACGCCCGTCAAAGAATGCTTTACGGCGAGACCCGCGCAAACGCGGCGTCGCGGTTCCTGCGGGAGATTCCCGAAGATTTTATCCGCTGGACGGGCAAGCCGAACGGCGGACAGTCCGGCGGATACGTCCGGAACCCTTACGCAAGCGCCGCCCGTTACGGCGGAAGCGTGGGGAAAGACGCCGGAACGCCTCAGGCGTCAAAGAATGCCGGAGCGCGTCAGGCGCCACGCGGCGATGGGAGCGGGCAGGCGTCAGCGCAGTCGAAGCCAAACGTAACGCAACCCAAAAGCGCCGCGCCGGAGACGTTGCGTCTGCAAGCCGGGGACCTCGTGGAACATACGACATTCGGCAAGGGAATCGTAGTATCCGTTACGCCGTTGTCCGGGGATACGATGGCGGAAATTCGTTTCGATAACGCCGGAACGAAAAAATTACTGTTGAAGTATGTCAAAGACCGCATGAAAAAGCAGTGACGCGCATACGGAGACAATCGCAATCGCAAAAAAAGGAAAGTGAGAGGATGGAACAATATAATGTTATGGGCATGAGTTGCGCGGCGTGTTCGGCGCGGGTGGAGAAAGCGGTGTCCGCCGTTCCGGGCGTAACAAGCGTTTCCGTCAGCCTGCTGACAAACTCGATGGGCGTGGAGGGTACCGCCGCCCCGGAAGCGATTATTCGGGCCGTCGAAAACGCCGGTTACGGCGCGTCGCGGAAAGGCGCGGCGAAAGCCTCGTCGATGTCTATCGCGGAGGAGGAAGCCGCGCTGGAAGATAAGGAAACGCCCCGTCTAAAACGCCGTCTTTGCTGGTCGCTGGGCTTTCTCGCCGTCCTGCTGTACTTCTCAATGGGGCCTATGATGTTTGGCTGGTCGCTCCCGGCGTTCTACGACGGAAACCACGTCGCTATGGGCCTTACGCAACTTCGTTTAGCCGTCATTATCATGGTCGTCAACCAGAAATTTTTCGTCAGCGGCTTTCAAAGTCTCTCGCACGGCGCGCCGAATATGGATACATTAGTTGCCATGGGTTCCGCCGCCGCGTTTGTCTACAGT
This sequence comes from Oscillibacter sp., assembly GCA_017447005.1. Taxonomy (GTDB): domain Bacteria; phylum Bacillota; class Clostridia; order Oscillospirales; family Oscillospiraceae; genus Oscillibacter. The sequence goes on along the minus strand of JAFSOM010000073.1, from coordinate 3,551 downwards.
ACGTTCGCGCTGTTCGCCATGACTTCCGCGCAGGTTCGCGGCGATACGGCGGCGGTCGAAGGCTGGATGCACGAATTTTACTTTGAATCCGCCGCGATGATTCTGACGCTCATCACGGTGGGAAAAATGCTGGAAGCGCGGTCGAAAGGACGCACTACCGACGCGCTGAAAAGTCTGATGAAGCTGTCCCCGCAGACGGCGGTTGTCGTCCGCGACGGCGTCGAAACGGAAGTCCCGATTGAACAGGTACAGACAGGCGACGTTTTCACGGTTCGTCCGGGCGAACATATCCCCGTGGACGGCGTCGTGATAGAGGGCGGCGGGGCCGTGGACGAGGCCGCCTTGACGGGCGAAAGTATCCCCGTGGACAAAGTTCCCGGCGACACCGTCTCCGCCGCTACCGTGAATCGTTCCGGCTTCCTGAAATGCCGCGCCACGCGGGTCGGGGAGAATACCACGCTGTCGCAAATCATCCGCATGGTCTCGGACGCCGCCGCTACCAAAGCCCCCGTCGCCCGTATCGCCGATAAGATTTCCGGAATCTTTGTGCCCGCCGTGATTAGCGTCGCCGTTATTACTACGTTTGTCTGGCTTTTGCTAGGTCGTGAAGTCGGTTTCGCGCTGGCGCGTGGGATTTCCGTCTTGGTGATTAGCTGTCCGTGCGCGCTGGGACTGGCCACGCCCGTGGCGATTATGGTCGGGAACGGCATGGGCGCGAAAAACGGCATTCTGTTCAAGACCGCCGCCGCGCTGGAGTCCGCCGGACGCGTGGAGATTGTCGCGCTCGACAAAACCGGGACTATCACGGAAGGCGAACCCCGCGTCACGGATTTTCTGCCGTCGGACGGTATAGAGGAAACGGAACTCTTACGCTATGCCGCCGCGCTGGAACAGCGTAGCGAACACCCGTTATCGAAAGCCGTGCTACAGGCCGCGCAGGAACGCAATCTCGCCGTGCCGGAGGTGACGGATTTTCAGGCCGTACCCGGAAAGGGACTGACCGCCGTTCTGGACGGCGTCACCTTACGCGGCGGCAACGCGGAATTTGTGCCCGAAGCGGACGCGGCTTTGAAGTCCCGCGCCGACGCCTTATCCGCCGACGGGAAAACGCCGCTGTATTTCAGCCGCGACGGAAAAGCGCTCGGCGTTATCGCGGTTGCGGACGTGATAAAGCCGGACAGCCCGCAAGCCATCCGGGAACTGCGAAACATGGGTATCCGCGTCGTCATGCTGACGGGAGACAATCAGCGTACCGCCGACGCAATCGGCAAGCAGGCGGGCGCGGATGAAGTCATAGCGGGCGTACTGCCGGACGGCAAGGAACAGGCCATACGGCGTCTCAAGGAACAGGGACGCGTCGCCATGGTCGGCGACGGAATCAACGACGCGCCCGCGCTCACTCGCGCCGATACCGGTATCGCAATCGGCGCCGGAACCGATGTCGCCATTGACGCCGCCGACGTGGTGCTGATGAAAAACAGTCTCTTGGACGTTCCCGCCGCGATTCGTCTGAGCCGCGCCACGTTGCGCAATATCCATGAGAATCTGTTCTGGGCGTTCTTCTATAACGCTATCGGCATTCCGTTAGCGGCGGGCGTGTTTATCCCGTTCGGCGTGACGCTTCACCCGATGTTCGGCGCGGCGGCGATGAGTTTGAGCAGTTTCTGCGTCGTCTCGAACGCCTTGCGCCTGAACCTGTTCCAGCCGCATGACAGCCGACGCGATAAGCCTATCGGCAAAGCGGGAAAAAATCATCCGTCAGAGGGAATTTCCCCGGCGGAACTCAAACCGTCAAGGGAAGAGCCATTGACGGAACTCAAACCGTCAGAGGGAGACTTCTTGACGGAACTCAAACCGTCAGAGGGAGACTTCTTGACGGAAATTAAACGGGAGGAATCTACCATGGAAAAGACAATGAATATTGAAGGTATGATGTGCGAACACTGCGAAGCGCGGGTAAAGAAGGCGCTGGAAGCGTTGCCGGAAGTGGAAAAAGCGGTGGTCAGTCACGAAAGCGGTACGGCGGTCGTGACGCTCTCCGCCCTCGCCGATGACGACGCGCTGAAACAGGCCGTGGAAGCGCAGGATTATAAAGTCCTCGGCATTCAGTGACGCGCAAGGCGTTCGACGCGCCAAAAAATTGTTCCCCCGTCCCTGAAAGGGAAGGGGGACAGGGGGAAGGGTTCGATTACGCGCAACTTGCCAAAAAACGTGTGCGCATATGACGCGTACCGCAACAAAAAAATGAATTGACAAGGCGGCGCGTTGTGTTGTACAATGCTGGCGCGAGGAAAACAGGCGGTCGCGTGGAATCCGCCGAAAGGCGTTTCATGAGGAAAGTCCGGGCTTCACAGGGCAAGGATAACGGGTAACGCCCGCCGAAGGCGACTTCAGGAAAAGTGCAACAGAGATATACCGCCGGACAACGTAAGCGGATGACATACGGCCCCCGCCGTCGCTCCCGATTGATTCGGGCGTCCGTTGCGCTGTCCGGCAAGGGTGGAAAAGTGCGGTAAGAGCGCACTCGACGACGGGGAACCGCTCGTCGCTGTAAACTCTATCCGAAGCAACACCGTGGGAGGAAGCATACAGGTTGGCCCGACCGCTTCCCGGAGGTGGCTTGAGCGTATCGGCAACGATACGCCCAGATAGATGACCGCTTAATACAGAACCCGGCTTACAGTTTTGCTCGCGCTATAAAAAGTCCCCGGAGGCGAACGCGTCCCCGGAGACTTTTTTGTTTTACGCGATACTTTCAGCGGTGATTATGCGATACTATCCGCGCCGGACAAAGCCGCGTTCAAAAACGACGCGAAACGGCGCGGGAACAGCGAATCACGCGGGACGGCGCGCAATACGTTCAGGACAACGCCTTTTTGAGCGCGTCCACGCGGTCGGTACGCTCCCACGAAACGCGCAAATCCTCCCGGCCCATATGCCCGTAGGCCGCGAGCTGGCGGTAAATCGGGCGGCGTAAATCCAAATCGCGGATAATCGCGGCGGGACGCAAGTCAAAGACCTGTTCGACGGCGGCGCGGAGTTTCGCGTCCTCTACGGCGCCCGTGCCGAACGTGTCCACCAGTACGCTCACGGGCCGCGCCACGCCGATGGCGTAAGCCAACTGCACCTGACAGCGGCGGGCGAGTTTCGCCGCGACGATGTTTTTGGCTACCCACCGGGCCGCGTACGCCGCGGAACGGTCAACTTTCGTCGGGTCTTTGCCGGAGAAACATCCGCCGCCGTGCGGGGCGCTTCCGCCGTAGGTGTCCACGATGATTTTACGTCCGGTCAAACCCGTGTCCGCCGCCGGGCCGCCGTGTACGAAACGCCCCGTGGGGTTGATAAAATATTTCGTCTCGGCGTCGAGCAGTTCTCCCGGAATGACCACTTTCGCCACCAGTTCCACCATATCCCGGCGAATTTTTTCTAGCGATACGTCCGGGTCGTGTTGCGTGGACAGTACCACCGTATCCACGCGCACCGGGTTGCGGTTCTCGTCGTACTCCACCGTGACCTGACTTTTGCCGTCCGGCCTCATGTACGGGACGATT